>NZ_JQZX01000014.1:0-681 GCF_000765975.1 Porphyromonas canoris | reverse complement strand
AAACTATAGAAAATAAAAATAGCAGTAAGTTGTTATATTACTGCTATTTACTATTTGTCTGATGCTCGTTTGTGAGCGGAATTATTTCACGAACTCTGATTTTGCAGATTGAAGTATTGGAAAAACAGATGTAATAGATATTTGAATAGTCTTTCCGAACTCTGATTTTGCGGATTGAAGTATTCAGAAAAACAGATGTAATAGATATTTGAAGACTCTTTCCGAACTCTGATTTTGCGGATTGAAATATTGGGAAAAGCAGATGTAATAAATATCCGGTCTGCGACATTTACACAGCTTTCTCTGAAAGAATACCGGAACAATAGATGTCATAAAATGCCTGCAAAAGGGCTATAAACAAGAAAAGAGCCTCTCTGCACTTGGCAAAAAGGCTCTCTTTATATCAGCATATTGGACAAAACAAGATGTACGCAGAACTTCTGTAACCTCTATCTTATATCCTGCATAAATAATACGCAGAACTTCNCTTTATATCAGCATATTGGACAAAACAAGATGTACGCAGAACTTCTGTAACCTCTATCTTATATCCTGCATAAATAATACGCAGAACTTCTCGTAATACTTCACTCCAGAAAGGAGGTGTTCCAGCCGCACCTTCCGGTACGGCTACCTTGTTACGACTTAGCCCCAGTTACCGGTATTACCCTAGTACGATCC
>NZ_JQZX01000013.1:0-145139 GCF_000765975.1 Porphyromonas canoris | reverse complement strand
GGAAGAGTTCTATAACAGAGCGATCGACGCCGATCAAAAAAATGCAATCATCTTGGGAAACTATGCTCTCTTCCTAAAAGATATCCGAGAAGATTACGATAAGGCAGAAGAGTTCTATAACAGAGCGATCGAGGCTGATCAAAAAAATGCAACCGTCTTGGGAAGCTACGCTCTCTTCCTTGAGAATATCCGAAAAGAGGACGATAAAGCGGAAGAGTTCTATAACAGAGCGATCGACGCTGATCAAAAAAATGCAACTATCTTGTATAACTATGCTCTCTTCCTAAAAGATATCCGAAAAGAGTACGATAAGGCGGAAGAGTTCTATAACAGAGCGATCGATGCTGATCAAAAAAATGCAATCATCTTGGGAGGCTACGCTCTCTTCCTTAAGAATATCCGAAAAGAGTACGATAAGGCGGAAAAGTTCTATAACAGAGCCATCAAGGCTGATCAAAAAAATGCAGACATCTTGTGGAGCTACGCTCTCTTCCTTGAGAATATCCGAAAAGAGTACGATAAGGCGGAAGAGTTCTATAACAGAGCGATCGACGCTGATCAAAAAGATGCAACCATCTTGTGGAACTACGCTCTCTTCCTTGAGAATATCCGAAAAGAGTACGATAAGGCAGAAGAGTTCTATAACAGAGCGATAGACGCAGATCAAAAAAATGCAAACATCTTGAGGAGCTACGCTCTCTTCCTTAAAAATATCCGAAAAGAGTATGATAAGGCGGAAGAGTACTCCAAAAAAGCTTGTGAAATAGACTCTTTGTAATGGATCTTGATAAAAAACACCTTTTCAAGCAAAATCAAGACCTCTCTTTATAGGATAAAATTTAAGGTCATTACTTTCAATATTTGATCCTTAAATAGGAAATATAAAGCAAAACTTAACAAAAGGCAGACATAAGAAAGAGTCGGAAACAGGCCTTTCTGTTTCCGACTCTTTCTTTTATAACCAGTAAGCTATTGTTCTAATAGTGCCCTTTCGATCTGTTCGGCTTTCAGCACACCTTCCAATCTTGTATCTCCAATGTATATGGTCGGTATGAAACGAGGGCATTTGGTCTCAGACTCTTTTTGGTCTCTCTCCAAGGTCTCAAGATAGACACCGTTGTCCAAAATCTGCTCTGCTTCGACTCTATCCAGTCCGGCTTCTTCTGCTGCAGAAAGAAGCACTGCCCTGTCGGATAATACTTTACCTTCTGAAAAGAATGCTCTGCCAAGGGCTTCTTTCAAGGCAAAAAGAGTGTGAACATCTCCACTGAAACGACCCGATACCCACAGAAGCAAAGCAAGAGCTTCGGACGTATTGGAGACGACAGCATCATCCATTCCGTACTTTAAGCCATACTTGCCTGCCAGATGCTTCAGGACTCCGATTTTCTTGTCGATCTGTTCTTTCGCTGTTTCGTCAGATTCATCAAGTTGAGAACGGAAATGATACTGCTCTTCAGGAGTAAAGTGAGGGTATAAACGACAAGCCCGATAAGCCACTTCAACCCTATCCATATATCCCATAGCTTCGATTGTACGCTTGAGAACAACATCTCCGATGTAGCAGAAAGGACAGTTGAGATCTCCCCAAAATTCTATCTTGATCTTATCGTTTCTCTTCATCTGTGTGGGTTTCTAAGAACTGTTTCATATTACGAAATGCCTTTCCTCTGTGGCTGATGCTGTTCTTCAATGCCAATGGCATCTCTGAAAAGCTCTCTCCGAAACCATCCGGAATAAATATGGGATCATAACCAAAGCCATCTATACCTCTTGGGTCAGTAGCAATAACACCTTCTACTACCCCACTGAAAAGGTGCTCCTCTCCTCCGTGCAAGATAAGTGCAATGACGGTACGAAATCTGGCTCGTCTCAGCTCCGGCTCTTGAAAGTCTTGGAGTTCACGGAGAAGTTTGTCTACATTATCCTTGAAAGAGCAGTGCTCTCCCGCGTATCTCGCGCTGTATATGCCCGGAGCTCCGTTAAGTGCATCCACTTCCAATCCGGTATCGTCGGCAAATGCCATATCCACAGAAGGGTTCTTTGAAAAGACGTAACGAGCTTTGATAAGAGCGTTTTCTTCCAAACTGCTACCATCTTCGATGATCTCTTCGGTAAGTCCTATGTCGTTCAAGCTACGAAGATGAAGCCAGGATGGTAACATCTGAGCCACTTCATGAAGCTTGTGGTTATTATGCGTTGCAAATATTGCCTCCATAAGGTTGTTATCCCCAGAAAATAAGGTTTTCTACGACTTTATGCCATTTTTTTTTTCTTGGAAGAGGTTTTAATCGGATCAAATCCCTCTCCGTAAACACCCTTGACAAGGCTTTGAGTAATGAACGCTTTCTGGTCGCGTTCCTTTACAATCCTGAAGATTGTGGAACTTTCGCTACGTCTTGCCACAACCATCAAAACCCTTGCTTCGTTACCGGAGTAGGCTCCTTCGCCATAAAGATATGTTCCTCCGCGTCCGGTCTCTTCCATGATGGCTTCACTAATCTCTTTGGTCTTCTCGGAGAAGATGAAAAACTGCATACTCTGTCTATAACCATTCAGCACAAAGTCCAAAGTAAAGTTTACCAACATCACTTCTACAACAGAGAACACCAAGAGGTCGGGATTTCTGAAGACAAAATAAGAAGCACCGATGATAAACACGTCAATGATCATAAGTCCGGTTCCGATGGACATCGGCTTATATTTATTGATGATTGCAGCTATAATGTCCGTCCCTCCGGTAGAGCCATTTACAGTGAATACTATTCCTAAACCGATACCGCAAAGAATAGATCCTATGACCACCGCCATAAAAGGTTGATCGGCAAGTAGCGGCGTTTGGAAAAAGCTTTCAAAAGGAGGGATTATAAAGAACAATGCAACAACGCTGAAGAGTGTCTTTAGTGAAAACTGCCATCCTAAAACAACAAGTGCTATCACTATAAGGATACCATTGATAATGTTATATGGCCAAGCCACAGCAATGTCCAGAGTACGACCAATGAGTGTTGCAATACCCGCAAGACCTCCGGAGGTGATGTCGTGCGAAAGGATGAATGCCGTCCAACCAAAAGAGTAAACTAAAAGCCCGATGAAAATGACAACATAGTCGGAGATTGCATAGAGTTTTTTTGAGATCTTTCCCATGATTTCTAAACTATTAGAGAATGGTTATGTTTTTGTGTTTAATGTACTATGTTTATAATCTTTCCAGGAACAACTATCACTTTTTTAGGAGTAGCTCCCGAAAGCCATTTGGTTGTGTCCGGATGTGATAAAGCAACTTTCTCCACTTCATTCTTACCCATATCTGCAGGGAGAGGGAGTTGGAAACGCACCTTGCCATTGAAAGACACAGGATAATTTATCTCGGCTTCAACCAGGTATTGCTCTTCCAACGCCGGGAAAGGCTCTTGAGTAATAGTCTTTTCATGTCCGAGATACTGCCACAACTCTTCTGCCAAGTGTGGGGCAAAAGGAGAAAGTAAAATCGTAAGAGGCTCTAAAATCTGTCTCTTACTGCAACGACCGGCTTGCAACTCATTAACGCAGATCATAAAGGCACTGACGCAGGTATTAAAAGAGAAAGACTCGATTCCCTGCCCTAACTTCTTGATAAGAGTGTGCAAGATTTTATACTCTTCCGAAGAAGGTTTTTCATCCGTGATATTATCGTATAGTCCGACGAACTTTCTCAAGAAACGATGAACACCATCTATACCCTTAGTATCCCAAGGCTTAGATTGCTCCAACGGACCTAAAAACATTTCGTATAGTCTGAGCGTATCCGCTCCATATTGCGCAACAATATCATCAGGATTGACTACATTGAAGAGACTCTTACTCATCTTTTCTACTGCGTAACCACAGATATACTCTCCATCTTCGAGGATAAACTCTGCTGTTGCAAACTCCGGCATCCATCTTTTGAATGCATCCAAGTCTAAACGATCGTTATGAACAATATTTACATCGACATGTATTGCAGTAGTATCATACTGATCTTTCAAACCAAGAGAGACAAACGTATTGGTCTCCTTGATTCTATAAACAAAATTGGATCGTCCTTGTATCATTCCTTGGTTAATAAGTTTCTTGAAGGGTTCATCTTCACAAATGATGCCTAAATCAAACAAGAACTTATTCCAAAAACGACTATATATAAGGTGTCCGGTGGCATGTTCCGTCCCTCCGATATAGAGATCTACATTCTTCCAATATTCGTTCTTTTGCTTGTCAACCAAAGCCTCCGGATTATGAGGATCCATATACCTCAAATAGTACGCAGAAGATCCGGCAAATCCGGGCATCGTTGAGAGCTCTAAGGGATAGCCGTCTTGGGTCTTCCAGTCCTTTGCTCGACCGAGAGGAGGCTCTCCTGATTCTGTTGGAAGAAACTTATCTACCTCCGGCAATTCAAGTGGAAGTTGCTCTTCCGGTAGAGGATAAGGCATTCCCTCTTTGTAATAGATAGGAAAAGGCTCTCCCCAATATCTCTGACGACTGAATATGGCATCACGAAGACGGAAATTGGTTTTAACTCGTCCCAAGTCATGGTCGTGGATATAATTCTTCATCTCGGCAATAGCATCTCTTACCGACAGTCCATTAAGAAAATCAGAGTTTATCATGACTCCCTCTTTACTGTCCAAGCTATCTTTCCACTCCTCTACCGGCAAAAGTTCTCCGTCCAGAGGTTTTACAACCGGAAGTATAGGCAAGCCAAAGTGGTGAGCAAAGGCAAAGTCTCTACTATCATGAGCAGGAACAGCCATGATTGCACCGGTTCCATATCCGGAAAGGACATAATCGCTAATCCAGATGGGAATTGGCTGCTTTGTAATAGGATGGATGGCATAACCTCCCGTAAATACACCGGTCACTCGACGATCAGAAATACGCTCACGCTCAGTTTTCTTTTTCGTCGCATCCAGATAAGCTTCCACTTCTTCCCTATACTCGGAGGAAGTGATGACACTCACATATTCGCTTTCGGGAGCCAGTACCATGAAGGAGACTCCAAACAAAGTATCTGCTCTTGTGGTAAACACAGTGATCACAGCATCGGAATCTGCTATATGAAACTTTATCTCTGCCCCTTCACTTTTACCAATCCAGTTGCGCTGTGTTTCTTTAAGCGATTCTGTCCAGTTCAAACCTTCCAAGCCGCTTAAAAGCCTGTCTGCATAAGCAGAAATACGCAGGCACCACTGCTTCATCTTGCGTTGTTCTACCGGATGTCCTCCGCGAACAGAGAGACCTTCGCTGACTTCATCGTTGGCAAGAACCGTACCTAAAGCAGCACACCAGTTTACCATTGTTTCTCCAAGGTATGCTATCCGATAGTTCATCAAGATCTCTTGCTGCTCTTTCTCACTTTTCCCCTTCCATTCCTCTGCGGTAAAATAAATTTCATCGGAGCAAGCAACATCAAGTCCCTCTGTTCCTTTATGCTCAAAGTGAGACACTAGTTGTTCTATGGGAAGAGCTTTATTCTGTATGTTGTCGTAATAAGAGCCAAACATCCTTAAAAATGCCCATTGAGTCCACTTATAATAACCCGGCTCAGAAGTGCGAATCTCTCTATCCCAATCATAACCGAAACCGATCTTGGCAAGCTGTTCTTTGTATCGATCAATATTTTTATAGGTCGTTACTTCAGGGTGCTGGCCTGTTTGAATGGCATACTGCTCTGCCGGTAAGCCATACGCATCGAAGCCCATAGGATGCAAAACATTAAATCCTTTATGTGTCTTGTATCTTGCATATATATCTGATGCAATATATCCTAATGGGTGCCCCACATGTAACCCGGCTCCGGAGGGATATGGAAACATATCCAATATGTAAAATTTCGGACGAGATGTGTCTTCAACAATCTTATACGTTGAGTTTTTTGACCAGTAGTCTTGCCACTTTTTTTCTATGGTCGAAAAGTTATATTCCATACTCTGATTTTTACTACTTAAATATTGTGCAAAGATAACAAAAACGATGTAGAGATAAATCAGCTAACAGCTTCTATTTTAAGATAAAATCAGACACTCTGAAGTGAATTATTAAACTCCTTTGAAAGCGCAAGAAAAGAATCAAAAGAAGCCTTTCCCTATACAAAACAGAAGAAAACACACACAAGAATTGGTTTTTGAGAAAAAATGTTTTACTTTGCGCCAAGTTTGTACTCCGGAAGACGGATTGTGTTTTCTTCGGAGAAAGAATAATTAAAAGAACCTATAACGACAACTAAATCACTATGTACTGGACACTAGAACTTGCATCAAAATTGGAAGATGCGCCATGGCCTGCAAGCAAGGATGAACTTATAGACTATGCTCAGCGATCCGGAGCACCTATGGAAGTCATAGAAAACTTACAAGAAATAGAAGAAGAAGGTGAGATATATGACTCTATTGAAGATATTTGGGCAGACTATCCCAGTAAAGAAGATTTTTTCTTTAACGAGGAAGAGTATTGATCTTCTGTCCGGACAGCGAAAGAAAACAAAAGCAATACCGCTCAACCATAGCGATATTGCTTTTGTTTTATGACAGATGATTCGTCTGAACGACTTCCATTACAATAGAAATTGCTAAATTAGCACCTGTATATGGCTGTCCTCAAATTACATTTGAACGAACAAAATACAAACTATAAAATATCTTAGCATAATGAACAGTAAAAGCTTCTTTTCTTTTGTAGTAATACTTGCGACTCTCTTGGCCGGATTCGCCTATGCACAAGACTTCAACAAGAATGAAAATAGACAATATGACCTACCTGAATCTCCTAAATTTGTAGAAGCAGAAAGAGTCGTTAAGATAACTGTTAAGCAGTCCAATAGAAACTATTTAGAACTTATTTCCGATTCCAAATACGCAAAAGGCACGGAAATACAAGTAGATAATGGGAAAGTAAAAGTTGTTGGGCCTAAGAAAATTCCTTTTACAAAGAATAGCAGAATAGAATTTATACTACATGTAACAGACCTATCTGTTCTACGAGGCTTTTCTCTACAAGGAGCATCTACAATCCTTGTCAATTCAAGTCAATCCACAAACATAGACAAACTTGCAATAGAACTTTCCGGAGCATCATCTTTTGGTTGTTCTGCGGACATTCGGGAGTTGGACGTTGAGCTTTCTGGGGCATCAACAGCAAGGATATCCGGGAACTTTGACAAAGTTGACTGTGAACTATCCGGAGCTTCTAATATTGATATGTCCGGGCACACACGCTTGTTAAATCTAGAAATATCAGGAGCTTCGTCTGCAAACTTAAAAAAACTGCTTACTAAAGTAGGTAAGGTTGAAGTTTCAGGAGCAAGCTCAGCCACAACCAATGTCAACACCGAACTCTATTATGGTGTCTATGGTAGTTCTTTGTTAACTAATGCAAGTGAAAAAGTTCCGGAAATTCGACGTGGAGAAACAAGTGGATTTTCAAAGTTTAATCAGAAATAATTTCCGAATATGCGAGAAAGCAAGAGATTGACAACGATATTGGCACTTCTGTGCTGTGCCGTAGCATTAATGATTGCCAAATGCACGTTTAAGCGTAGTGCATCTTACAATGACAGGATTGTTGTACATACTTCGGAGGACAGGAACAAAAAAGAGATTCCAGAGGAAGGAGAATTAGAGGACTTTGATGTAGTAGAAATTGAAGGAAATATTCTATTAGACTTTATCTATGATAAGGAGGTTAAGCACACCATATATGAAATAGTAGATCAAGACCTCTCGGAAGAAGATATTTTATTCAAGATCTCTAAACAAGACAACAGAAAAGTTTTAAGGATTGTGGACTATAGACATGATTCTGACAATGAACAAATCTATATAAAAATAAAATCCCGAAAGATGAACTTCACGGACATTAGTTTAGACAAAGCTGCATCGGCAAAATTTTCAATTGGTGAAAAGTGGCTTTCCAAACTTAATGCAGAAATCAATAAAGCCGGAAGTTTCTCATTGCAGGGTAATATTGATACCCTTACAGTAGTAACTCAAGATGCATCAACTCTGCTCTTTTCAGGAGATGTAAATATTTTCCATCTTAAATTGGCAGATGCATCTGAGGCAACCTTAGAAGGGAGTTCCAAATATCTTAAAGCGTCAGTACTAAGAGCCTCCGAACTACTTGCAGGTACGTTTAAAACAGACAGCATAGACCTAAAGCTGCTAAACTCATCCGAAGCATTATTAAGCTCTGATAAGGTTAATAAGAACGACATAGACAATTCTTCAAAACTTATTATCTCTTCTCCGGAAGAAAATAAAAGTTCCAAAACTCCTACAAGGACAGACTCCGTAGATGTTAATGCAAAAACTTATCGTCTCTAAGATCTTTCAGCACACTCTTGGGGTCATTCTGATCTTATCTTGTCTCTCTTGTACATCTAATGATAAGACAGATTCTAAGCCAGAAATTGTGGTAAGTATTTCTCCACAGAGATTCTTTGCAGAAAAACTGTTAGGAGACATCGCCAACGTAAGAGTATTGGTTCCTCCTGGAGCAAACCCTGAGTCCTTTGATCCTACACCCAATACCCTTCTCTCCTTATCATCATGTAAGGTATTCTTTTACATGGGAAGTTTGCTTATGGAGAAAACTTTGGTCAATACCATCAATGAGAATGGAATAAAGAGTGTAGATCTTTCAAACTATGTTCCTAAAGAAATTATGGAAGCATATGGGTCAGATCATATTTGTTCTCATCCGGGGCATGTCCACTCAAGCATGGGAGATCCTCATTATTGGTCTTCTATTCTTGGAGGACGTGCAATAGCAAAAGGGATGTTTGAAACATTCCAAGCTATTTTTCCTAAGCATAAAGATTTATTGGAAAAGAACTATGATCAGCTTATCCATGAAATGGATTTATTGGAAAAAGAGATAGAACTACTAAAATCAAACTCTTCAACTCGCTCATTTGTAATCTTTCATCCCTCTCTCTCTTTCTTTTCGGGGGAATGGGGACTCTCTCAAATAGCAGTGGAACACGAAGGCAAAGAGCCTACTCCCAAGCATATAGAGAAGATATTAAAGGAGGCAAAAGACCAAGATGCAAGAGCTGTATTGCTTCAAAAAGAGTTTTCAAGCAGCTCCGTGGAAGCTATTGCCAAGTCTTTATCTCTTCCTACTCACACCATAAATCCGCTATCCGAAGAATGGGATAAGGAGCTATTAGCTACAGCAAAAGCGATATTCAACTAATGCCTTTACTAATAAAAGCTATAGATATTGTAGCCGGATATGATGGGGATATCATTCTTCCAAGAGTATCGTTTGAAATCTCTTCTAACGATTTTATAGGTATTATTGGCCCCAATGGTGGGGGAAAGACAACTTTGATAAAAGTACTATTAGGAATGATAAAGCCTTTCTCCGGAAAAGTTCTTTATGGAGAAGAGGGCACCCTATTTCCGACATTTGGAATTGGTTATCTTCCGCAACAAAGTAGCATAGACAAACAGTTTCCCATATCTGTCTATGATGTAGTGAGTAGTGGATTGGTAAAAAGCTGGAACAAAGGTATAAAAGACATCTATAATATTCGGCAGAAAGTGGAAGATATGCTCAAAAGAGTACACATGATCGACTACAAAGATGCTCACATAGGAAAACTATCCGGAGGACAACTCCAACGCATACTTCTTGCTCGCGCATTGGTGTCTTCTCCAGCTCTGCTTATATTAGATGAACCTAATACGTATGTAGATAAACGTTTTGAGGGTCATCTCTACTCTCTTCTTCCCGAAATAAACAAAGAGACCGCCATTATAGTGATCTCTCATGATGTTGGAAGTGTTCAAAAATTAGTGCGAACGATTTTCTGTGTGGATAGAGATCTTCATATCCACCACGATGTTCAATCCTTAGCAAGCAATCCGACGGACCATACTATTGTATAATATCTGTTCTTTTTCAAGGTTGTTATCCGTTGAGATTGTTCTATAAAAGAAAAGCTGTCCAAATGATCATCTGGACAGCTTCTATTCTTTTTATAACAAGAAGGTACAAAGTCTCTTATTTTTCTCTCATTGGAACAAGATACTTATTAGCAATGATGTGGAAAAGGAAACCACCGACCACAGCAATTAACCCCACAACCAAAAGAGTATTGCTTTGGATATTTCCTCTAAGACCAACAAAGATCAAAATTGCGGCACCGATAAGTTCAATAATGATGCCTAAGTATTTCAGTATGCCCATAATGCTGTTACTTTATATAGTATGTTTATTATTCTTTCTCTAAATTCGTCTCGCTCTATAAAGGCGATATCACTGCAAATAAAGCCATTTTTATTGATTCTACAAAAAAGATTAAGAGAAAAATGCCATTATCTAAATTTCAAAAGAAGATTCTTTCTTGCCCCATTCAAAAACGCTTGAATCGTCATTCTTTGCTTACTTGGAGGTTGAAGTTCAAGAAGTTCCACAGACTTTCCGTCCGCAGCAATTACTCTCAAAAAACTCTTTCCATCTGTCTCACATATTCCTGGAGCAGAATTGGAGACATGATCTCCAATTTTCGCATCATACACCTTAAACTGTAAAGAGTTCCCTTCTTCATCTTCACACTCAGCTAAAGCAGCAGGATAGGGAGACATGGCCCTTATAGTAAGCAAGAGGGATTCTGCATTAGATTGTGTAAACGAGAGGAGCTGATCTTCCTTAAAAATCTTCGGAGCGGATGGAGCTTGTGCTGCAGCTATCGGATCTTGTGGAATACCATCTGAAATAGTGCCATCAAACAGCCCATCTATGGTTTTTGCTACCAAGAATTTCCCCCTATTCATCAGTTTGTTGTGTAGAGAACCCGCATTATCTACAGGCTCTATATTCACCTCTTCTTGCAACAATATTCGTCCGGTATCTATTTCTTCATCTAATAAAAATGTGGTAATTCCGGTACGTGTTTCTCCATTCTGGATAGCTCTATTGATCGGTGCTGCTCCTCTGTACGCAGGTAATAAGCTTGCATGAAGATTAAAAGTCCCCAGGGCTGGCATATTCCAAACAATCTTAGGAAGCATCCTGAATGCTACTACGACAAATATCTCTGCTCTCCATGCCTGCAAAGAAGATACAAACTTCAAATCTTTAAGGCTTTCCGGTTGCAACAGGGGGAGATTATTAGACTCTGCCACAACTTTCACAGCTGATGGTTGCATCTTGTGTCCTCTTCCGGCAGGTCTATCAGGAACAGTTACCACTCCGGCTATGTTGTATTTCTCAGATACAAGATAGTCTAAAATATGAGCAGCAAACTCCGGTGTTCCAAAGAATACTATCGATCTTTGTTTATTGTTTTCAGACATTTTATTATCCGTCAAAATTGGTTATTAGAAGATCTCTGTAACTATTAAATATTTTAGACTTGGAGACAAATCCCAAATAACAACCTTTTTCATCCAATACAGGCAAGTTCCAAGCCCCTGTGTCATCAAATTGGTGCATCACCTCTTCCATAGTCAAGCTAACATTTACCCTCGCCGGAGGTGATACCATAAACTTCTGCACCAGAAATCTGTCGTATAGTTCTGGGCGAAACATGATGTTCCTAATATTATCCAGCAATACTATCCCAACCAACTTTCTGCCCTCTGTAAGTACCGGAAAAAGGTTTCTTTTACTCTCTCCAAAGACTTGTACCATCTCGCCTAAGGTCATATCCGGCCTAAGCTCACTAAAATCCGTTTCTATTACGTTCTCCACATGTAGAAGTGTAAGGATAGCTTGATCTTTCCTGTGAGTCAGCAGTTTACCTTTCTCTGCTAAACGAAGAGAGTAGATATTATGTGGAAGGAATATCTTATTGGTAGCATACGAACTTATAGAGACCACCATCAGAGGTAGAAACAGATCATACCCGCCGGTAAGTTCGGCAATAAGGAATACTCCTGTCAGAGGTGCATGCATTATACCAGCCATCACCCCTGCCATGCCCATAAGAGCAAAGTTTTTTGTCGGAAGATATGGAGCAAATGGAGCGTAGTTGAGTAAGTATGCAAAAAGGAATCCTGTCAAGCATCCTAAGAAAAGACTTGGTGCAAATACTCCCCCACACCCACCTCCGGAATTGGTAGTTACAGTTGCGAATACTTTCATCAAAATACTCAGAACAACAAATATCGGTAACACCCAAAAGAGATTATCCATATTGGCAAAGATGGTATTCTTCAATATAGAATTCGGATGACCATTAATAAGAGCATTGATAGTGAGGTATCCTTCTCCATACAGTGTTGGTATAAGAAAGATAAGAGCACTCAATATCGAAGCACACAAAGCATAGCGTACCCAATAGCTTGGTATCTTTTTTAAACGTGTCTCAAGAGAAAAAGAAATCTTCGTAAAGTAAAGAGAGACCAAACCACACATCACCCCCAAACATATCACAAACGGAATACGCTCAAGTGTAAACATCTCCGAGTGAGAAAACCCAAACATAGGTTCTGTTCCGAAGGCTACGTAAGAGAGCGTTGCTGCAGTAACAGAGGAGATAAGCAATGGCAGTACGGATGATAGTGTAAGATCCAACATGAGAACCTCTATCACAAATACCAAACCGGTGATAGGAGCCTTAAAAATACCCGCAACAGCTCCGGCAACACCACAACCGACAAGCAACATCAGATTTCGCTGCTCCAACCGGAAAGCTCTACCAATATTACTACCGATCGCGGCTCCTGTCAGAACGATTGGAGATTCGGCTCCGACAGATCCTCCAAATCCAATTGTCATACTTGAAGCAACAAGAGAAGACCACATATTGTGCGGTTTTATCCTACTTTTCTTCTGACTCAAAGCGTAGAGAATCTTGGTAACGCCATGGCTTATATCATCCTTCAGAATGTACCTTACAAAAATTCCGGAAAGCAATATTCCCAGAACGGGAAAGATGAGATAAGAAAAGTTGAGCCGTTGAGTGGCGGTAGTATAAATGACTAAATCCTGAATCTCGTGAATGATAGTCTTAAGAAGACCTGCAGCGAATGAGCTGCAAATACCTATCAAGAATGCTACAATAAGAATAAACAGCCCTTCTTTGATATACTTTTCCCGCCAAAGTAAGACCTTCAGAAAGAACGAATCTATATCTTTTATCAGTTTCATCTATCCTCTTATGATCTTTATAGAACCTTCAACATCGAGTTTTATTATCTTGGAAGCCGTAGTAGGCTTGCGATCTTGTTGCCTGAAGCTGACCACGTAATCCACTCCGGACTTTATCTCCTCGCCTATCTCCTCAAAGTTTCGAGGAGCACTCTCTCCGCTGATATTTGCAGAAGTAGACACAAGAGGGCGTTTAATTTTGTTGCACAATGCTTTGCAGAAAGCATCATCAGGGATACGTATGCCGGCACTTCCATCCTCAGCCTTCAAGAGAGCACTTACTCCCGTAACATTCGGATAGATAATGGTAAGAGGTTCTGTCGCCAATTCTACCAGATCATACGCTATTTCGGGCACCTCTGGCATATATCTTTCAAGCCATCCGCTGTGTTCCATAAGTGTAATGAGCGCCTTAGAGTCTGCTCGCCTCTTTAGTTCAAAAACCTTAGATACCGCTATATCATTCGTCGCATCACAGCCTATTCCCCAAATTGTATCTGTCGGATAGAGGATCAAACCTCCTTCGAGTACCGTCTTTACAGCTTTTTCCAGATCTTGGGCGTCATAACGTTGTTCTACAGATCTGTCCATTGATTACATTTTTATTATTCTTTAATTATGGATAGCGAATATAGGCATTTCCAAGCAATTGCATGGTCTGACTCGTTAAAATATTTTCCTATCTTTGTGTTTAAGACACGGAAAGATTTCTTTCACGGTAAAAATCTATAAAAGAAAGACTCTCCAAAACTATAACACAAAAGATGAAAGCACACAATAATACGCTCATAGATGCTATTCAGGGCTACCCCATTACTCATACACCGATATGGATGATGAGACAAGCCGGACGCTATCTTCCGGAGTACATGAAGATACGGGAGGAAGTAGGCTCTTTCATGGGCATGTGTACACGCCCCGACATTGCTGCGGAGATTACTCTTCAACCGTTAAGGCGTTTTCCGTTGGATGCCGTTATTATCTTTTCCGATATTCTTACCGTTCCCGATGCCATGGGACTCGGTCTCTACTTCGAGGAGAATCAAGGTCCTCTGTTCAAGCATCCTATCCGAACGGAAAGAGATATCAAACAGCTGGAGTTTGATAGTCCATTGTCCATGGAGAAGTTGTCCTATGTCATGGAAGCTATCAAGGAGACAAAGAAAAGGCTCGAGGGTGCAGTACCGCTGATAGGCTTTTGCGGCAGTCCTTTTACGCTTGCTTGCTACATGATAGAGGGCAGTGGAAGCAAACGGTTCATACAGACCAGACGGATGATGTACAGCCGTCCGGATCTTTTGCACAGACTATTGAGCGTACTCTCTCAAGCCCTTATCTCCTATCTTGTTGGGCAGGTGCGTGCCGGAGCAAGTGTTTTACAGATCTTCGACACATGGGGAGGGATACTTTCCACTCCGTCGTTCAAGACTTTCAGCCTGGCATACACACAGGAGGTCATGGAAGGAGTCCGAAAAGCATTGGGTGAGTCCGCTCCCCCCATTATCTGCTTCACGAAAGATGCTCCTCTTGCGTGGTATAAGCTCTATAAGGAGTCGGGTGCATCCGTTATAGGAGTGGATTGGCGCCACGAGCTCTCTTCCGTTGCGGAGGCTTTGCCTCGGATGCCATTGCAGGGCAATTCGGATCCATTCCTTTTGCTTGGTGATCCGGAAGCCATAAGGGCGAGAGCGAGAGAGATATTGGATCAGGTTCCTGCCGATACGCCTCACATCTTCAACTTAGGGCACGGCATAGACCGAGAGACGCCGGTAGAACACGTGGCGGCACTAGTGGATGAAGTTCGCCGCTACTCTTCTGGAAAGAAACAGCAATAATTTTGTATTTATCACTATATAGTTTTTCACACTAAAACAAATCGTTACACTATGATTCCAAAGACACTTAAACAAGCTATTGACGAACAGATCAAGCTGGAGCTTAATGCTTCCCATATCTATCTTTCCATGTCCATCTACCTTTCCAATGAGGGATGGTCCGGTTTTGCAAAATGGTTTGCAAAGCAAGCCGATGAAGAGTATCAGCACGCCATTACGATGATCAGATACGTCCTTTCGCGCGGTGAGACGCCCATCCTTGCAGGAGTGGAAGCTCCGGAGTCCGACTTCAAGTCCGTCCTACACACATTTGAAAAGAGCTACGAGCACGAATGTAACGTTTCCAAAGCGATCAACAACATCGTAACCATTGCTATCAAGGAGACGGACTATGCCACAGAAAACTTCTTCCGCACGTTTGTGGACGAACAAGTAGAGGAGGAAGAGACTGTTGTGGATATTATAAACAAGCTCAAGCTGATAGATAAGAATCCTGCCGGTCTTATGACATTGGACAGCCAGTTGGGAGCAAGATAAGCCTTGCTCGGCGGCTGCCTTGCACGGGTAAACTTTTTCTTTTACCTTTGTGCCTGAAATTTATGGCGCCCAGATGGTGGAATTGGTAGACACGAAGGACTTAAAATCCTTTAGCCATTGCGGCTGTACGGGTTCGAGTCCCGTTCCGGGCACTTCTAAAGACTCTTGCAAAAGGCTGTTTCATCCTTACAAGAGTCTTTTTTATACCTGTTTCCCCCGACAACGTAACATCTCCGAAGAAAGGAGCTCCACATCATTGTTTCGAGATCTCGGTACTCTGTTTTGCCTCAAGACCAAGCCTCGTGTCGGCTCTTCTCTCCCGAACATCTGCTTTTATCTGCGACTGTAACGGAAAAACAGTCCGGAACAACGACTCTTTCAACGAGAAGAATAAACTCTCTTACTAACAAGTAAAAATAGTTTTTCCGACCAAAAACTATTTTCGGGTCAATAGTTTCTAAGTTTTAGACCAATAGTAATCAAACTTTTCTCAAGTGGATCCGAGAGCAAAACGGCTAAGTCTTCAGAAGGAAAAAAGAAGATCTCCAAGTAAAGCCACCAAGATGCAGAAGAAAAGCCCCTAAAGTTTCGGAACAAACGCACTATTCAACGACATGATTGCAGGACAGCATACCCGGATTTTGTCCTAAATAGGGGCTAAACATTTCATCTCAGACTATTGATTTTTGTTGCCTTTTTCCGTTACTTTGTCATGAGACGAAGAGACGACAGATCATAGGGGGAAGGAGAAGTTTCTGCTCCTCTTCGAACAAAAAAATGGTTTAATTCAACAAAATATTATTCTGCAATTATGTCACTATTTGGAGCAATCAAAGAGAAAGTTTTCAAAGAATTTATTGACATCATCGAGTGGACGGACTCTAGCTCGGATACAATGATCTGGCGATTTCCTCGCTATCAAGCCGAAATTAAAAACGGGGCGCAGCTTACCGTTAGAGAGACACAGTTGGCTGTGCTGGTGAATGAAGGTCAGTTTGCCGACGTATTCCAGCCGGGAAGACATGAGCTTACAACTCAAAACATGCCCATCCTGACCACTCTTAAGGGATGGAAATACGGCTTCAACTCACCGTTCAAAGTGGACGTTTACTTCGTCAATACAAAAGAGTTTCTGAACCAACGCTGGGGAACATCCAATCCTATCATGATGAGAGACCCCGAATTTGGTCCCATCAGGCTGCGGGCTTTCGGCTCTTTTAATATCCGCATCCAGTCTGATCCGATACCTTTCATCCGAAAAGTGCTGGGAACGAACGAACACTTCACAACAGAAGGTATCCGCGAACAGCTGCGCAACTTCGTTATCACAAAGTTTAGCGACTATTTGGGCGAATCCAAAATCGCTGCGCTTGATCTGGCCGCAAATCTCAATGAGTTCTCCCAAAGCCTTTTCGATAAACTCTGTGAGGACTTCGCAGATTATGGTTTGGATCTGACAAAGTTCCTCATCGAAAACATATCTCTGCCCGAAAGCGTGGAACAAGCCCTCGATCGTCGTACAAGCATGGGCGTGATAGGAAACATGAATGCTTACACCCAAATGCAGTTTGCAGACTCTCTCGAAAAAGGAGCAGTACATGGCGGATCTCCGGCTGGAGATGCAATGGGAATGGGAATGGGCTTTGCGATGGCATCACAGATGGCCAACCAAGTGAGCCAAGGTTTGTCAGCCACGCCTTCCGGTCAGGTAACCGGTGCTATGCCTCCTCCTGTACCGGGAGCAGTACTCTATCACGTGGCTCTGGATGGTAAGCCGCAAGGACCTTTCTCCAAAGAAGAACTCATCCGGATGCGCGAAGCAGGATCTTTACCTCCTGACAGCTTAGTCTGGACAGCAGGGATGTCGGACTGGGCATTTGCTTCTTCCATCCCGGCTCTGAATGAACTTTTTGGAGCAACCCCTCCTCCACTTCCTAAGGAGTAAAGATGTGCAACAGAAAGATTTCATGATCAAACACGATGGATATGGTAGAGATCGAGATTGATGATGCCTTGCAGACAAAGTGTGAGGGATGTGGAAGCTACACACGTTTCGACCCCGAAAGTCAAGCTCTCAAGTGTCTGAACTGCGGTTTTACTCAAGCTTTAAACCTGACTCCCGGAAAGATTGTCGAAAATGATTTTGAGTATTGGGCGACTCATTTCGATGAAGGGAAGAAGGAGAAAGATACTGAAACGGAAAGCCTCCTGAAAGTAAGACAGGTGAGGTGTAAGCAGTGTGGAGCAAAGACATCTATGCCTCCGAACACCAGCGGTATGAGTTGCGCGTTCTGCAGTACTCCTCTTATATTGAGTGAAGCAGGCCTTCAATCGACTTGGTTTCCGAACTATGTTCTACCCTTCTCCATCACCGAAAAGAGAAGCCAAGAGAGTTTTAGGAAATGGATAGGCTCCCGTTGGTTTTTGCCGAACAAGGTCAAAAGAGGAGATATAGCAACCGACTCCTTCAAGGGGATCTATCTCCCATTCTGGAGCTATGACGCCGACACCGAGACCCAATATACCGGAGAGCGTGGTATAGACAGGACTGAGGTGGATAAAGATGAGAAAGGGAACATACGGCATAGAACCGTGACAGACTGGTACTATACTTTCGGAGGTGTCAGCCATAGCTTTGACGATCTATTGGTACCGGCATCTCATACATTACCCAAGAGTTTGGTGAACGATCTCACTCATTGGGATACTAAGAACTGCCTGCCGTATAGCTATGAATACATTGCCGGATTTATCACAGAGATATACCAACAAGATTTTCGTGAAAGTATATCGGAAGCAAAAATGAAGATGGAAGCAGAACTTGAGCAAATGGTTCGGAATGACATCGGAGGCGATCGTCAGCGAATCCATTCTATGGATACGGAATATAGCAATGTTATGTTCAAGCTCATGCTTCTGCCTCTATGGATAAGTGCTTTCAAGTACAACGGCAAGCTCTATCAGTTTGTGGTGAATGGTAGGACAGGAGAAGTAGCCGGTAACTACCCCAAGAGCTTTGTAAAGATATTCTTCTTCATACTGGGGATCTTGCTAATAATAGCTATTTTCTATTTCCTCAGCGGAAAGGCGTGATACCTATTCTACTCCTGACACAGTCTCTGTAACAGATAGTAACAAGAATAATAGGTGCTGCTTGACAGTTTTTAGTGGTTGTGAAACCAATAAAGGATTGTTGAGCAGCACTATTTTGTAAATAAAACACTTTGAAGAATAGAAGTAAGGGAGGTAAAGCAATCACTTTTTTCTAACCAGCCCCGCAATGCGCCCATAAAAAGACGAGCGTTCTATCACTCCGGATGTTATGATAAGTGTTACGGCAGAGAGGATAAACAGAATACCGGAAAATGTGAAAGTATAAATCGGTTCGTCAAACACAATAATTCCGACCGCCACGGCAGTCAGAGGCTCCATTGCTCCCAACACAGAAGTAGCGGTAGAACCAATGGAGCGTATGGCAACAACTAAAGCAAGATTGGAAAGCACTGTTGGAATGAGAGCCAAACCTGCAATATTAAGCCATCCGTCAAGCTGAGGAATGTGAGCAAGTCCGCCTTGGGTAAGATTCTCTATAATCAAAACCATTCCTGCTGCGAGGATCATCACCCAAAGGGTAAGCACAGAACCGGAAACACTTTTAGTGGGGAAGTGTTGAACTATTACAATATAAAGCGCATAGGCAAGAGCAGATAGAGCTACGATGATAAGACCAAATGTTTCTACACCTCCACTTCCCTCTCCCCAGACATCCATAATAAATGACACGCCCAATATTGCCATGATAATGGCAAGTAAAGAGACAGGCGAGATGCGCTGGCGGTAGAATATAGCTAAGATAAGAACTAAAAATACAGGATAAAGGAAGTGTATCACTGTGGCTACTCCAGACGGCATGTAGTAAAATCCCCAGAAAAGAAACATAGCTGAGCCAACATACATCATGGCAAGAGCGAATACACTGGGAATTGCTTTCTTCGGCACTTTAAGATTTTTCTTCCTGAAGAAAGACAATAAGCCAATGATGAGTGCGGAAAAAAGAAAACGGTAAAAGATAATGGTACCTTTAGAAACACCCATCTCCATAACCGGAAGAGTAAAGAAAGGTATCAATCCAAAAGATGCTGAGGCAAATATACCAATGATCCATCCTCTGGCTAATTGCCATACAGAGCCTTTACCTTTTTGTATTACTTGTTCCATGACATTTATCGTTGTGAAATAGTTGCGCGTTTACCATAGTTAAGATCAATGTAAATGGGAAAATGATCCGAATATCCGCCGGTATAGAATCCCCCGGATAAGAAGCGGAAAGGCCTGGGAATACTA
This sequence comes from Porphyromonas canoris, assembly GCF_000765975.1. Lineage (NCBI taxonomy): Bacteria > Pseudomonadati > Bacteroidota > Bacteroidia > Bacteroidales > Porphyromonadaceae > Porphyromonas > Porphyromonas canoris. The sequence continues at coordinate 125,301 of NZ_JQZX01000013.1, read as the reverse complement.
AATCTTTTATCTTGCAAAAAGAGAGGAGCGTAAACTTGTGCTTTCGGACTCTCTATACAAAGAGTTTCGGACTCTGACGAGACAAGAGAAGAAGAAACAATAATGTGATCCGGAGCCCAACCTTTACCTTGAAAATAATGTGAGTAGAGCCCTCTATTAGAAAACTCTTTACAGAGATGTAGTAAAGAATCTGATAAAAGAAGTGCTGCGGGATCTGTTGGATCTTCGTTGGCATCTCCCATGATTATTATTTTGGCTTTAGGCTTCCGAGATATTAGATCGCTGAGATGATTACGAATATTCTTTGCTGCTAAAATCCGCTTCTGTTCACTCTCTCTTACACCTCCTCTTCTCGATGGAAGATGGATAGCATAAAGGTGAAGAGAGTCTTTATCAGCCGTCATAGTACCTCTTCTATAGCTAAACAATGTTTCGAGGACGAGGTAAAGCGTATGACGCCCGGGGAAATGTGAAGTATCGGCAACAGAGTAGTTAGGAATATCCTCTCTTCCTATCTTCCTAAACAATCTTCTATCCCACGCAATAGCAACATTGATACCTCTACTATCTTTCCCATTAGTTATATCAAAATTAAAATAGGGGGAACCATCTATATCGTGCTTTGTCCTATATAGTAACTCTTCTACCACTCTACTGTTTTCTACTTCACTAAAAGCTATAATACCGGGAAGTTCCCAACCATTGATACTATTGAGTACCGTAGAAATATTGGATAGTTTTCTCTGATACCTTGCTCCATTCCATTTATATTCGCCAGCGGGAGAAAAGGCATGATCTGCATAGGAACTCGAAGGTATCGTATCAAACAAATTCTCTACATTATAACTAACGACTCTAATCCTTTCGGGAGGAGACCATGAGACAAAAAGAAAAAATAGAAAAAGACCCGATAGCAACAATATAAGGTAATGTTTGCTACCGAGTCTTTTCATATCTCTATTATTGCGTTTACAAAAACGCAGTAAAATCTTGGTTCACTTATTTCTTAGGAGCATGTTTCAACACCTCAAGAAGGTGATCCCACCACATCTTTACGGTTACAATCTCAAGTCTTTCATTGGGAGAGTGAACGTCCCTCATAGTAGGTCCAAAAGATACCATATCCAGATGAGGATATTTTTCCTTGAACAAGCCACACTCAAGACCGGCGTGGATGGCCTTCACTTCTGGAGACTTACCAAAAAGCCTTTCATAAGTTTCTTTTGCGACTTTGAGTATTTCAGAGTCGATGTTTGGCTCCCAGCCCGGATAACCATCTCTTTCAACAACCTCTGCACCTGCCAACTCAAATACTGCACGTACAGTTTGACCTGCCGCACGTTTGAGAGATTCAGTACTACTGCGTTGACTGGTTTCCACAAGAATCTGTTTTTCTTCTTCTCTGATCTTAATAGAGGCAAGATTATTTGAAGTTTCCACAAGACCTTCAATAGCATGACTCATACCTAAAACACCATGAGGACAAGCAATCAATGCTGAAAGAAGGAAATACTTAGTATCCTCATCTATAATATACTCCGGTTTATCTGTTGTAGATACAGTAAGAGTAACACCCGGATCCACAGCCTTAAGTTCATTGTGAACATCTGCGGCAAATTCGTTTGCAAAGATGGTTACTTGCTCTTTCAACTCGGAAGGAATACCTATGATAGCATAAGCTTCACGTGGAATGGCATTATGGAGATTACCTCCTCTAATATCTGCCAAAGTCCAATCTTCTGTAATATCATTAAGACCTACAAGATATCTTGCCAAGATCTTATTGGCATTTCCAAGTCCTACATGAATATCTCCACCGGAGTGTCCTCCACGAAGGCCTTTTATATCAACACGCAAATATGTTTTATCTGGACAAGCATAGCCCTTTTGGTAGTCAAAGTAAGCTATCTGTCCCATACCTCCTGCGCAACCGATGAACAACTCGCCTTCATCCTCGCTATCCAAGTTGAGAAGGATATGAGAATCTATAAAGCCCTCCTTAAGTTCCATAGCTCCCGTAAGACCTGTCTCTTCGTCCACTGTGAACAGACACTCAATAGGACCATGCTCAATATCATCAGAAGCCAGTATTGCCAACTCTGCTGCGACACCGATACCATTATCAGCTCCGAGAGTCGTACCTTTAGCTTTCAACCAACCATCAACAATCTCTGTCTGGATAGCATCATTCTCAAAGTCAAACACAACATCACTGTTCTTCTCACAAACCATATCAATATGGCTCTGCATGCAAACAGACTTTCTGTCTTCATAACCGGGAGTAGCTGCTTTTTTAATAACAATATTGCCTACGTGGTCTTTCTTGTACTCCAAGTTGTGTTCCTTGGCAAATGCCTCAAGATATGCGATTATCTTGCCTTCTTTCTTCGATGGACGTGGCACTTTTGTGATTTCTTCAAAGTAGTGCCAAATAATTCTTGGGTTCAGTGTATTCATAAATAAATGATTAATTTTGGTTTGTCGTTGGATGACAACTATTAGTCGGATTATTTTCCATCTCAAAAGTACAAAAAAATATGTCAACTCTCTTACTTATATCGATCGTTATCGTCCTTATTTCAGTTCTTTTACTGGGGATCAATGTCTTTTTCACTAAAACAAGACGATTCCCATCTTCTCATGTCGGGGCACAACCTGCTCTAAGAGAGAAAGGGCTCTCTTGCCATAGAGAGCAGCATGCAGATGACTCTGAGAGGAAAAATTTGGAAGAACGCATTAAAGAAGAGGATAATGATGACCAAATAAATTAGATTATATGAGAGATATATTGTATCTTCGCACGCAGATTCCTTTGTTGGTCAATATTATATGTACAACAAGAAGGAATTGGGAGTTAAGATATATAACGTATAAACGCTTACGATGAAAAATTTCAATTACATTTCAACAGCCATATTGGCTATAGCGGTTGTGGTACTATTTGGGCTGCATTTCTCTGGGAACAAAAGTGTTAATAGCTCAACTCAAGAGATTGGCATGGGAGATTCTACTGCTGTTGAAGCGGTAACAATGCCTATTGCTTACATCAATGTGGACACTATTCTTGTTCACTATCATCTCTCTAAAGAGCTTAACGAGCAGATGGTTCGTCGTGCGGAATCTGCACAAGCGACATTGAATCAGCGTCTAAAATCTTTTGAGGCTGAAGCTGCGGAGTTTCAAAGAAAAGCACAAAACCAAGCGTTCTTATCTCCACAGAGTGCAGAACAACAACGTAATAATCTGATGAAGCGTCAAGCAGAATTGGAGCAGCTTCAACAAAAGCTTTCTGTAGAGTTTCAACAACAACAGTTGGAAACGAACACGGTTTTGAGAGATACCATCATGTCTCAGTTGGCTGCATTCAACAAGACGATGGGGATACAAGTGATCTTCTCCAATACGATGAATGATAATATCTTGCTTTCGGACAAGAAGTACGATATAACGGCTAAGTTCCTGGAGTATCTCAACAGCAATCATACTCCGGCTACGGCTGAAAAGAAATAACAGACAAAATCAAAAGCTTTATAAAAAGGGAACGACCTCTTTATCCGATCGGACAAAGAGGTCGTTCCCTTTTCAACATAGCAGATAAATCGCTATCTCATTGTCTTCTCCTGTCTGATTTTATAGCCTTTCATCTGCACATCCTTCATTACACGCAGAAAGTTGTGTCCCCATACTTTCATGAGCTCTTCGGTAGAGAATCCTCTGCGAAGCATTTCGATGGTCAATCGTTTCATTGCAGAAGCATCTCTGCAGCCGATCACCTCCCCATCGCCATCAAAATCGGAGCCGATACCGACATGGTCTATCCCGACAAGCTCTCTGATATGTTCGACATGATCTATCACATGAAGCAGAGAGGCCTCGTTTGAAGGTTCATATACAAATCCCTTGTACATACAGACCTGCACAACACCGCCGCATTCGGCTATGGCTTTGATCTGATCATCGTACAAATTTCTGGGATGATCGCAGATTGCCCGTGCACCGGAATGCGATGCGATGATGGGAGACGTGCTCACCTCAAGGACATCTTCTATGGTTCTGATACCGGCGTGAGAGACATCCACCATAACGCCCCAAGTGTTCATTTGTCGGACCACTTCTCGTCCGAGGGAGCTGAGTCCGTTATGCGTATGGTTGCTTCGCGATGCACTGTCGCAGATTGCGTTATCTCCATTATGACAGAGCGTGATGTACTTCACTCCCATCTTTGCAAACTCTTCCACCTTGTCCGGATCTCCTCCCAGTGCATAGCCGTTTTCTATTCCGAGTATGATGCTTTTGCGGTTGTTCTCCTTATTGACATACAAGTCTTTTGACGAGAAAGCGAGCCGGGCAGCTCCTCCGCTGTTCTTGACTGCCGTCTTCAGCTTTCGGATCCGTTCCAGAGCATACTCATAAGCCTTCGCGTGCCCTTCCGGTGAGATTTCTCCTTGCGGAAGATAAGCCACCATCACTGCGGCATCCAGATTTCCGGCTCTCATCTTGGGGAGATCCACCAACGCTTTATCACTCAGGGCGGTCAGGTCGTAAGGTTCGTCATTCTTGAAGAGCATCGGTGTGTCCGTATGCGAGTCGAGAGTAAGATGTTTGCCATGAAAAGTACGAGCTTCGGCATACAGTGTAGCCTCTTTGACAAGGAAAGAGAACAGGGCGGCTTGCTCTTCGGACTCTCCTTCGGACACCATTGCCTCCGGATGCCACTGTACTCCCATGGCGTTATGTTCCGGATAGGCGTCTATCGCCTCCACTATTCCGTCCCTTGCCGTGGCGCAGACGCGGATGCTTTTGCCCAACCGTCCCACCGCCTGATGGTGAAAAGAGTTGACATAGATACTCTCCTGTGCTCCGAAAACATCTGAAAGTCGGCTCTTCTTCTCCATACTTACCGAGTGCCAGGGTTCGCTCCGGTGCGATGTCTGTACATGAAGGACTCCCTCCTGCTCGCAGGCGGAAGGAATATCTTGTATCATCGAACCTCCGAGCACGACATTCAGCAGCTGCATTCCGCGACAGATGCCAAGCAGCGGGATACCGCGTTCGAGAGCCGTGATGACCACTGCCATGTCGAAGGCGTCCTTCACCCAGTCCGCCGCTCCGAGCTTCGGATGGGGCTCTTCTCCATACCAAAGCGGATGAGCGTCCGCTCCTCCCGTCACGAGGATTCCATGACATCGCTCCACGGCCTGCACCGTTGCCTCCGTATCGTTGGAGTAGGGTATGATGTAAGGTGCGCCTCCGCTGCGGATCACCGCCTTTATGTAGTTGTCTCTCAACTCCTGATCCACGCCGGCATGATTGGCAGTGATTCCGATCAGCGGCTTTTTATCCTCCGATCCCACCGTGAGTCTTCTCACTTTCTCACGCAAAGCCGCGAGATTTGCAAACTCTATTCCTCTGTTATTTTTCATATCGGACTACTGATTTTTTCATTATCCCATGCTCTTTCTGCAAAGATAGCATTTACATCTCTTAGTTATGACCCGAAGCAGAGATTCGTTCCTCTCCGGCGGCTGATAAACAGGGTTGATGAGGGGGATGATTCACGGCCTCCTGTCCGGTCATGATCAAAACCGAGCCGAATCATTACCCTTCGGGAAAAAGGAGCAAAAATTTTTGTCAATTCTTATTGAGCAATAACCGTATTGTAAACGGTGAATAATCCGGCTGATAATGATCAAAAACTGATTTCTTACTTACCAATTCTATATTTCTCGCCGTGAAACCAATATTTCACGGCGAGAAACCAATATTTCACGGCGAGAAACTAATATTTCACGGCGAGAAATATAGAATTGATAATTAACAATAGAACTTTTGATTGGCAACTTTTTAATTTTTAATCACTGGAAATGGAGCTTCCGAACGGCAGCTTTCGGGGTGCAGATCATTGGAAATAGAGCTTCCGAACGGCAGCTTTCGGGGTGCAGATCACGGGAAATAGAGCTTCCGAACGGCAGCTTTCGGGGTGTAGATCATTGGAAATGGAGCTTCCGAACGGCAGCTTTCGGGGTGCAGATCATTGGAAATGGAGCTTCCGAACGGCAGCTTTCGGGGTGCAGATCATTGGAAATAGAGCTTCCGAACGGCAGCTTTCGGGGTNCATTGGAAATGGAGCTTCCGAACGGCAGCTTTCGGGGTGCAGATCATTGGAAATAGAGCTTCCGAACGGCAGCTTTCGGATTATCTCTTTATCGCTTTTCAACCATTGTACGGGCACAAACATCCGTTCGAGAAGAAGATCCGGGCTTGACGAAAAGCTGTTGAGCCAAAGGAGATTCAGTCTCAAGAAGAGAAAAAAGATGATGCAAAGAGAGCTCGGAAAGAAGATCTTCGAGAAAAGGAAAGGTGCCGGAAAGGCTCCGAACAGGAGGATGCGGGCATTTTTTATTAAGTTTGTCCTCATGAAATATTTGGAAGAGATCTCGGAGTTTCGCTCCTCTCCGGAGCTTGTGGAGAAGCTGTACAGGTACGGCATATTGAAAGTTTATGAGGCGGGCAGCGTTATTCTGAATGAGAATGCGCACATCCGCTCTATCCCGATCGTGATGAAAGGCGTGATGAAGGTGTTGCGCACGGAGGAAGACGGCAGGGAGATTCTGCTCTATTATATCCGTGCGGGAGAGAGCTGCATCATGTCTTTCCTCGGAGGTCTGCACCATGAGACGAGCAAAGTACGGGTGGAGATCGAGGAGGACGCGGAGATCCTCTTCCTTCCGGTAGACAAGGTTTCGCTCTTTATGAGGGAACATCCGGAGTGGCTGGATTATATCTTCCGCTCTTATCATAAGCGGTTCGAGGAGCTGTTGGAAACAGTCAATGCCATCGCCTTCAAGAGAATGGACGAACGTCTGCTGGATCTGATCCGGAAGAAGGTAGAGCTGACCGGAAACAACACGATCCAGATCACTCACGAACAGCTTGCCGGCGAGCTGGGGACTGCAAGAGCCGTGGTCTCGCGCCTGCTCAAACAGCTCGAAGAGGCAGGCATCGTGCGGCTGGGGCGCAACAAGATTTCCGTTGTGTGACTAAAGTAGCTGTGAGAACCGGCAAAGATGGCGACCTTTGTTCCATGATAAAACAGAAGAGTTTATGTATGTAATAGGTTATCTGGCATCCGTCTTGATCGGTCTTTCTCTCGGACTCATCGGGGGCGGAGGAAGTATTCTGACCGTCCCGGTCCTTGTCTATCTGTTTGGCGTGAATCCCGTCTTGGGCACAGCCTATTCTCTTTTCATTGTGGGAGCCACGAGTGCCGTGGGGAGCGTCTCGTACTTCCGTCGTTCGCTGGTGGATGTGCGGACGGCTGTGGTGTTCGGCATTCCGTCCATCGTATCGGTCTTTCTGACAAGAGCCTATATCATTCCCGCCATCCCGCAGGAGATCTTGAGAGTGGGCGGCTTCGTGCTTGACAAGAGTATGTTCCTGATGCTTCTGTTTGCGGTACTGATGCTTGCAGCCTCAATCAGCATGATCAGACCGGGAGGCAAAAGGGAGAGCAAGGCAGATAACGGTCGCAAGTTCGGACGCTTTCCTTATCTTCTGATCCTGATCGAAGGCGCCGTGGTAGGCTCGCTCACCGGTCTTGTCGGCGCAGGTGGCGGCTTCCTGATCATTCCCGCCTTGGTGGTGCTCGGGGGGCTTCCCATGAAACAAGCCATCGGTACTTCCCTGGTGATCATATCCGCCAAGTCTCTTCTCGGATTCCTCGGAGAGAGTAATTTCCCGGGACTCGACCGGACTCTCTTGTTGTCGGTTACCGGATTCGCAATAGTCGGAATATTCATCGGGATGAAGCTGTCTCAGTACATTGATGGAGCAAAACTGAAACCGGCTTTCGGCTGGTTCGTCTTCGTGATGGGAATATATATCATCCTGAAGGAGACAATCTTCGCATAAGTAAACGTTGTGTGACTAAAGTAGCTGTACAAGAGAAGAAATAGCTGCATCTTTGTATCGTTAAGCAAATATTCAAGCATTCAACAACCATGAAAGTAGAACAAATTTATACAGGATGCCTTGCTCAGGGCGCATACTACATCACCTCAATGGGGGAAGCTGCCATCATCGACCCTCTCCGTGAAGTGGCTCCATACCTCGAGAGACTAAAGCGTGACGGGGTACAACTGAAGTATATACTGGAAACCCATTTCCATGCCGACTTTGTGAGCGGACACCTCGACCTGAGTCGTGCAACGGGAGCACCGATCATCTACGGACCGACAGCCAAACCGGAGTTTGATGCCATCGTTGCGGAAGATAACCAAGTCTTCCAATTGGGTAAAGCCAAAATCAAAGTGCTCCACACTCCGGGACACACCATGGAAAGCTCCTGCTTCCTTCTTATAGACGAAGAGGGACATGAGACAGCTCTTTTCAGTGGAGACACACTCTTCCTTGGAGATGTCGGCAGACCGGATCTTGCACAAAAGGCGGCGAATCTGACCCAAGAAGAGCTGGCAGGTCTGCTCTATGATAGTCTCTATAACAAGATTCTTCCCCTATCGGACGATATAACGGTCTATCCGGCTCACGGTGCAGGATCGGCATGCGGAAAGAATATGATGAAAGAGACAGTGGACAGCCTTGGAAACCAAAAAAAGGTCAATTATGCCCTTAACCAACCCAGCAAAGAAGCATTCATAGCATCGGTAATAGAAGGCTTACTCCCTCCTCCTGCCTATTTCGGAGGAAATGTTGCCATGAACAAGCAAGGGTACGATAGTATCGAAACCGTACTGGAGAGAGGTTTGTCTGCACTCTCGGCTGAAGATTTTGAGACAATGGCAGAAAGATCCGGAGCACTCATCCTCGATACGAGAGCTCCCGGTACATTTGCGCAGGGCTTCATCCCTCGCTCTATCAACATAGGTATAGATGGCGACTTTGCTCCATGGGTCGGTACAATGATCGTTGACGTCAAACAGCCTCTACTCCTCGTAACTGATGCCGGACGAGAAGAAGAAGTGATCACAAGACTGAGCCGCGTGGGCTTTGATAACGTACTTGGCTATCTGGACGGAGGTTTCGATACATGGAGAGCTTCGGGCAAAGAGACAGACCGGGTGGAACGCATCACTGCGGAAGAGTTTGCACAACGATTCGATTCAGGAAAGACTCTCGTGATAGATGTCCGCAAAGAGAGCGAATACGCATCAGAGCACGTGGAAGAGGCTTACAGCCGTCCGCTCGCCTATATCAACGATTGGATTTCCGACCTTCCTCAAGACCAACACTTCTATATCCACTGTGCAGGCGGATACCGTAGCATGATCGCATCAAGCATTCTGTTAGCGAGAGGCTATCGCAACTTTACCGACATTGAAGGTGGCTTTGGCAGCATAGCACAAACAGACATCCCTAAAACCGATTTTGTATGTCAAAGCAGAACATCAAAAAGATAATATCATTTCCCTTACTTATAATTATAGCATTTCTCATGTTTGGATTACTAAAGAACCTATTCTCTCAGCCTGACGATCAGGCTCTCACAGAAGCCATCCGCTCCGGAGCTTTCCTTGTAGACGTACGTACTTCGGGCGAGTTTGCATCCGGCTCTGTTTCCGGAGCTGTGAACATTCCGTTGGATCAGATAGAGGCTCGAATCAACGAGTTCAAAGACAAGAAAACCATTATAGTATTCTGTCGCAGTGGCAATAGAAGCAGTCAGGCTAAAAGCATTCTCGAACGCAGCGGCTTCACCAATGTCCTCAATGGTGGCACTTGGGAACATGTCGCATCTCTCAAAGGCAACAAATAACACCAATTTCATAAGCTCGGCATTCTTTCGAGACACACTCTCGAACCGGTTCCTCCGAACCATCCTCCATAACACCGAGTCATAAACCAAGGATCTCTTGCCTTGTCTCTCTCAGATATTCTGAGTTGCACGACATGGGCAAGAGATCCTCTTTGTTATCTATCTTTTCAAAAAGCTTTTATTTGTTTTTAGAGGTTTGATTTGGATTTAACTGCTTTCCCCTATTCCCATGCACCTGAGAATATTGTCTGTTAACTCCATCTGTTCCTTTATTGGCGTTAATTTGATTTGAATGATTTTGTTGAGGGGTGATTTTTTTGCTCATTGTAATAAGTTGTTGATTGAATTATAAATATACTCTTCTTATAAAAGACCTTTTTTCATTATGGGATTAAATATACCTTCTCCTATATCTTCCAACAAAGAAGAGATTTTCTAAGCAATTTTCAAAATATCCTCACACATCAACAAATAAAATAAAACCTCCCGATTTCAAAATGAAATCAAGAGGTTTACATTGCGCTACTTTTTTACTGTGGTGCCACCAGGAATCGAACCGGGGACACAAGGATTTTCAGTCCTTTGCTCTACCAACTGAGCTATGGCACCATCACTTGATCGTGATTCGCTTGCAAAGGTAGATCTTTTTTTTGAATCTCCAAATGTTTCGCCCATTTTTCTTCATTTTTTTCTGTTGAAATGGCTATTTTCTGCCTTTTCTATATCTTTATGCCCTGCATAACAGAAAGAAGAGAAAGAGAAAGATGGATAAGTTGCGCCCCATTATGTTTGTCGGAACAGGTTCGGATGTCGGGAAGTCGGTTGTAAATGCCGGTTTCTGTCGTGTATTCTTACAGGATGGCTACTCGCCTGCTCCGTTCAAAGCACAAAACATGTCTCTGAACAGCTATGCCACGCCGGATGGTTTGGAGATAGGGCGTGCACAAGCAGCTCAAGCAGAAGCGTGCGGACTGGCATGCTCGGTGGAGATGAATCCGATACTTCTCAAGCCGAGCGGCAATCTCACTTCGCAGGTGATTGTGAATGGGAAGCCGTGTGGCAATGCTACGGCAAAGAGCTATTTTCGAGGCAACTTCCGTCAAGATCTTTTCGAGCATGTTCTCACGGCTTATCACAAATTGGAGCAGAAGCATAACCCTATCGTGATAGAGGGAGCAGGGAGCATTTCCGAGCTCAACCTGAAAGATAAAGACATTGTCAATATGCGAGTTGCCGTGGCAACCCGGGCAGCCACTTACCTTGTAACGGACATAGACCGGGGAGGGGTGTTTGCAAGTGTTTATGGCAGTATCATGCTTCTGCCTCCGGAAGAGAGAGCCTGCATAAAGGGCGTTATCATCAACAAGTTCAGAGGCGATATCTCTCTATTCGATGAGGGGAAAAAGATCATCAAAGAGCTTACCGGCGTACCCGTTGTAGGCGTTTTGCCTTACGCCCCGGATATATACATCGAGCAGGAAGACAGCGTTGTTCTGGAACGTTTGCAGACCAAATCGAAAGAGGGAAAAATCAACATCGGGGTGGTTCGACACAAACTCTTCTCCAACTTTACCGACTTCGATATGCTCTCGCAGATACCCGAAATCAACCTTTACTTCTCCGAAGACCCCATGGAGATAGCCAAAGCGGACATCATCATCATTCCCGGTTCAAAAAATACCATTGCAGACTTGGAACGTATGCACGAAAACGGCATGGCGGAAGTGATATTGAACCATCACAAAGCAGGCAAATCTCTCTATGGTATATGCGGTGGATACCAGATGATGGGCAGGAGCGTTCAAGATCCTCTCCATATCGAGGGTGAGCAGGAATACACCAACGGCTTGGGCATTCTTCCCGTAGATACTATTATAAGTACGGAGAAAAGCACCAAGAGCTGTACGTTCTCGTTCATGAATGAACCCATTCACGGAACGGGTTATGAGATACACATGGGTGTAACGAAAACGGACAAACCTCTCCTCCGAACGAGCCACAATGAAGAGGACGGCTATATTCTGAACTCTCGCACATGGGGTACATATCTTCACGGCATCCTGGATAATGCTTCGGTGATCAACCGTATCATACAGGAAATAGATCCCAACTTCCACACCGACATAGACTACAAAGCAAAGAAAGAAAAGGGTTTCAATGCCCTTGCAGACCTCATACGAACCCACGTGGATATGGACTATATCTACCAAACAATGAAGCAGGAATGATCAACGGACACGGAGACGACTCACATCTATTCGGTCGAGAGAGTCTGCTGGACTTTAGTTCAAACATCCCCTACCGCAACCACTCGGACGCGATCATCGCTCACATCGGAGAGGTACTGCCTCGGATAAAAAACTATCCCGATCCCAATGCTTCAAAGCTTACCTCTCTGCTTGCCCGAAGACAACGGCAAAAGGAGTGCTCGATAGTCGTAACCAACGGCTCCACAGAGGCATTCTACATCACGGCTCAGGCTTACAAAGGGGCAAAAAGCATGGTTGCCATCCCCTCTTTTGCCGAGTACGAAGACGCCTGCACTCGTTTCGGGCATCGGATCTCCTACCTCACATATCCGGAGATTACAGCCAAAGAGGTGAAGCCATACGATATGCTTTGGATGGCTTACCCCAACAATCCGGACGGTTACATCATTCCCACCGATACGCTTACCGATATTCTGGAGCAGTGTCCCGATACGCTTGTCGTGGTAGATACCGCCTACTCCGAACTCTCCCACACTCCCATTCGGATAGATAGCCTTCACAGCTGTTATCCCAACCTTATCACCATCCATTCTCTGACCAAGACGTTCGCCATTCCGGGGCTACGTTTGGGTTACATCGTTGCATCCGAAAAGATAGCCGAGCAGATCTCATCCATGCGTATGCCCTGGTCGGTCAATGCTTTGGCACAGGAAGCAGGATGCTACATCATGGAACATTACGAGGAGCTGCTCCCTCCGTCGGAAGAGCTGATAGCAGAGTGCCGGCTCTTCAGAGGCGAACTTCTGAATGAGATAAACCGGCTGGCGATCTCCCCCACCTCTTCCAACTTTTTTCTGGCATGGCTTCCCAAAGGGGATGCAAAGAGCTTGAAGTCGTACCTGATAGAGCAGCACGGCATCCTTATCCGCAATGCCGACAACTTCAGAGGGCTCTCCCCTCAACATTTCAGAGTATCGGTGCAAGGTCCGGAAGCCAACCGCAGACTGCTCGAAGCTCTTCAGGACTATCTCTCACAGACTTCCATCTAAAACGGCAACCGCCCTCATTTCATGATCTATTCCGTAGCACCTCTTCTTTTAGGCTGGAGCATAGATGCTCTTATAGGTGATCCTTACTCACTCCCACACCCTATCCGGCTCTTCGGAAACCTTATTGCTTTCGGAGAAAAGATACTGAACAGAGGTTCTCATCGCAGGCTCAAAGGGACGCTGTTATCGCTGTTTTTGGTTGGGTTGGTTATCGGAGTCTTTTGGCTGGCAACCTATCTCCTCTCTCCTTATCCCCTGTTCAAAGGCATCTTTGAAGCGATCTTTATTTTCTACGGACTCAGTGCAAGGCAGCTTGTGAAAGAGGCTCTTGCCGTAGAGCACTTTGTCCAAATAGACGATCTTACGGGGGCACGGCACAGAGTGGGCTATATTGTAGGACGAGACACAAGCAACCTCTCGTTCAATCAGATACGCACAGCCACACTGGAGACACTGGCAGAAAATCTCTCGGATGGTGTCGTCGCTCCCCTCTTCTTCTATGCCATTGGGGGCGTTCCGCTTATGATGGGATATAAAATGATAAATACGCTGGACTCCATGATAGGATACAAGAACGAGAGATACGGAGAGTTCGGCTACTTTGCCGCCAAAATCCTGGACGATTGGGCCAACTATCTCCCCGCCCGAATCACTGCAATACTCATCTGGATGCTTCACCCCTCCCGGCAGGTATGGCATCACATCCGGAGGTATGCACGTGCGCACTCCAGCCCCAACAGCGGATACCCGGAGTCTGCCATGGCAGGACTTTTAGGTTGCCGTTTCGGGGGTCCCAATGTCTACCATGGGAAGTTGGTGGAGAAACCATACATAGGAGAGATCGAACGGGACATCACTCACGCAGATCTCATCAGAGGCTGTCGGGTAGTCTCTGTCGTTACACTGCTCAGTGTCGGTATCGTTTGCGGAATACTCCTTCTGCTATGATGGTCGCTACTCCGTTTTCGGGACTCTTATCTTGTGAGGCATCTCAAACGGAATGATCATAGAAAGCTCCACAAAGCCCATATAACTCCCCTCTTCGTACCAAGGGATTTGGTAGATGAGCTTCTTCACCCCGTTTTTCTCTATTGTGTAGGCATTCTTAGTCTGCTTTTCCATCATCTCTTTTAGCATGGAACGCGCCGGTTCAGGGTGGCAATCCAGTACATTGCTCCCTATCAGATTCTGTCCCGGTTTCTGATTCACCTTTTTGCTTTGCTCGTTCATCTCTATGATGATGCCGTCTTTATCGCAGACGGTTACGGCAATATCTGCCTCATTGAGATAGTTTATCATAAATAGTCTATGTTTAAGTTTAGAGCCTACCAACGGCTCTTTTTATTTCCCTTATGGCTGACATCAAGGGTTAGACACCGGTTTTGTTTTATAATCCGGTATTTCGTAGAAGTAGATATTCTCTCCTTTTTCTCCGCCATAAGCCTTGTTAAATGCCTCTACACGAAAGATAGAATATTTCCCGGCTTGTTTCTTAGGCAAGTCGATATAGATTAAGTAAGCCATTTGCCTTGGACCTCCTATAAATTCTCTTACTGCCTGTACGGACTGTATAGCCACCGGAACATCATCTGCATACACCTTAAACTCAATTTGATCAGGCTCGACAGAAAGATCGACCTCCTCTGTTTTTTCCGATTTCACCTTACCGCTCCAAACATCCTGCCCGTAAGAAAGCAGTCTGCCCAAGCTCATCGGACGAGTATAAATAATCATACTCGGATAACCTCCATTTACACTGAAAACGGTAGTGCCATACAGTTCGAGACGATGATACCGAGGATTGATTGTCAGATCCTTATCTGCCACAACATTCCAAGCCCAAAACTCCAGCCGCATATCTTTCTCTGCCACTTTCAGTTCCTTCGGATATTCATTGGGGCGGATGGCATAGATTGCCATGTACTTTCCTTTCTCAACATTCGGGATAGAGTAAAAGCCCTCATTATTGGTATACGCAGAATAGGCAACAGAGAAGTTCGGATAAAATAGAGCAACAAAGCAGCTGTCAATCGGATTGCCATTAAAGTCTGTTGCTCTCCCTGAAATTGTAATTGTATCACTGTTTTGCGCATAGGAGATTCCCATCACACAAATAGAGAGAAAAAGGGTAAGTAAGTTGCGTCTCATTTCAATGTTATTTACTGCTTTCCAAACGTATTAACACCCTGCGAATATACATATTTTATTCATGCCGAATATACTATTTTTCACATCTGTAAAGGCAGAAAACGAATCTGTTTCCAAATCTCATTTTTCCTCTACTTCTCAACCCATTAGCGGATAGAAATTGTCTCTATACACTATAAAAAGATGCTCTAAACGGCAATACAAACTGCCTTAAAGCTATTCAGTATCCTAAATCAAGGCTCGACTTCCCCACTTCAAAGCTTGCTCTGCTCTTTTCAAGGCTTGATTTCTACAAATCACACTTCGATTTCAAAACTTTAATCCGTTGAGCATAAGATATAAACGTATTCAGGAAAACATCCGAAGCCGTTAAAGTCTATTTCTATGGCTCTTCTTTGATTTTGGGAAGTGTGGATATAAAACAAAACCACCGCTGTATGAAAAGTTCATACAGCGGTGGTTCTATCTATTCTCTCTTTGGAGAGATTAAGCTAATTCCGCTTGTATTTTAGCGATGCTCTCTTTGGCATCACCGAGAAGCATAAGCACTTTTTCTTTGTTGCTGTAAAGCGGATTCTCTACTCCGGCATAACCCGGTTTGAGGTCGTAGTTACAGAAGATGATACGCTTTGCTTGGTCGGCAAGAAGAATAGGCATACCATAGATCGGAGTGCCTTCTGCTTCACGAGCGGCAGGGTTCACCACGTCGTTTGCTCCCACTACGATAACAAGGTCGGTAGAGGCAAAATCCGGATTGATACGCTCCATTTCGTAGAGTTCATCATAATCCACGTTTGCCTCAGCCAATAGAACATTCATGTGTCCCGGCATACGACCGGCAACCGGATGGATTGCAAAACGGACATCAGCACCTTTCTTGCGAAGAGATTGTGCCAACATTGCCACCTGCTGCTGTGCTTGTGCAAGAGCCATACCGTAACCCGGTACGATGATGACACGTTGTAGATCGTTGAGAAGAGCAGACAGAGAAAGCTCTGTTCCGGAATTGCTGTTCATCGGAGCGTCTGCTACTGCCTCATTAAGAGCCTTATCTATCTTGGCGATGCTCTCTTTGGCATCACCGAGAAGCATTGTTACCTTTTCTTTATTGCTGTACAACGGATTCTCTACTCCGGCATAGCCCGGCTTGAGGTCGTAGTTACAGAAGATGATATGCTTGGCTTGGTCGGCAAGAAGAACAGGCATACCGTAGATAGGAGTGCCTTCCGCCTCACGAGCAGCAGGGTTCACCACATCGTTTGCGCCGATTACGATGACAAGATCAGTAGCGGCAAACTCCGGATTGATACGCTCCATTTCGTAGAGTTCTNGTTTGCGCCGATTACGATGACAAGATCAGTAGCGGCAAACTCCGGATTGATACGCTCCATTTCGTAGAGTTCTTCGTAATCCACGTTTGCCTCTGCCAATAGGACGTTCATGTGTCCCGGCATACGACCGGCAACCGGATGGATTGCAAACTTAACATCTGCACCTCTACCTTTCAAAGCATTTGCCAATGCCGCAACCTGCTGCTGTGCTTGTGCAAGAGCCATACCATAACCCGGTACGATGATAACACGCTTGGCTGTCTGTAATACAGAAGCAAAAGATGGAGCCGCAGCCTTTGGAGCTTCCGCCGGAGCAGACTCAAGAGACTCATTAAGAGCCTTGTCAATCTTGGCGATGCTCTCTTTGGCATCGCCGAGAAGCATTGTTACCTTTTCTTTATTGCTGTACAACGGATTCTCTACTCCGGCATAACCCGGCTTGAGGTCGTAGTTACAGAAGATGATATGCTTGGCTTGGTCGGCAAGAAGAACCGGCATGCCATAGATAGGAGTGCCTTCCGCTTCACGAGCGGCAGGGTTCACCACATCGTTTGCGCCGATTACGATGACAAGATCAGTAGCGGCAAACTCCGGATTGATACGCTCCATTTCGTAGAGTTCTNGTTTGCGCCGATTACGATGACAAGATCAGTAGCGGCAAACTCCGGATTGATACGCTCCATTTCGTAGAGTTCTTCGTAATCCACGTTTGCTTCTGCCAATAGGACGTTCATGTGTCCCGGCATACGACCGGCAACCGGATGGATTGCAAACTTAACATCTGCACCTCTACCTCTCAAAGCATTTGCCAATGCCGCAACCTGTTGCTGTGCTTGTGCAAGAGCCATACCGTAACCCGGTACGATGATAACACGCTTGGCACTCTGAACGATTGTACCCAAAGAAGGAGCAGCAGCTTGTGGCTTTTCTGCTTTTACAGGTTCCGCCTGCTTCTTTTGAGCAACCGGAGCAGGAGTATCTTTCGGGAAGAGGATATTCATAAGGCTTCTATTCATCGCTCTACACATGATCTGTGTGAGGAAGAGACCCGATGCTCCAACGATACCTCCGACTATAACAAGGAGAGGATCGCCCAATGCCATACCGGCTATACCGCCTGCCACTCCGGAAAGAGAGTTGAGCAGTGAGATGGTGATAGGCATATCCGCACCACCTACACGGATGGCGAAGAGGTGCCCAAAGAGTCCGGCACTGAGAATAGCGATGATGATCCAGACTATTGCAGATGAACCGATCAAGACATCAGCACCCACAATGGCACTCCAAACAAGGCAAACAGCCATGATGGTAGCTGCTCCCATAAGAGCGGAACGGTGTCTCGGTATCACAATGGGTCTTCCCGGAAATACGCCATGAAGCTTTGCCGCAGCAACCAAACTGCCTGTAAACGTAAGCGCACCGATAAGAATGGCAAGCATGGATGTGATATTTCCAAAGGTCAGATGCTCCAATGCCGAAAGATCATAAGCAATGGTTGCTCCGCTCATCACCACAGCTCCTACGAGCATAGAGGCCAAACCTCCGATACCATTGAGCAAACCCACAAGCTGTGGCATCTGTATCATCTTGACTGTTCTGGATAACCAGATCCCGACAACAGAGCCGATAAGAATACAGATAATAATGGGAACGAGTGCTGCAAAATTGAAACGTACAACGGTAAGCAGTACCGCCAAAAACATGGCTACCGCACTCACTCTGTTTCCAAGCCGTGCCTTGGTTACTTTTGTCATCATGACAAGACCAAGGATAACGAGAAGAGAGATAGCGATAGAAAGGATTACTACAACTGATGGAGAGAGATTCATTCGTCCTTCCCTCCTTTCTTTTTATTGAAGAAACCCAGCATTCTTTCGGTAACACCAAAACCACCCACAATGTTGATAGTGGCAAGAATAAGTGCCGAATATGCAATAATATAGAGCAATGTTACTCCAAAACCGGCAGGCAGTACCCTTAATGCCACAATAACAGATATGGATCCCAAGATGGTTATACCCGATAAAGCATTCATGCCGGACATAAGTGGCGTATGCAGCAAACTCGGAATCTTACTAATGATAAGGTACCCCACTATGGACGAAACTACGAAGAGGAGTACAAGAACAAGCGGACTCATAATAAATGTGATCTGATTATCCTGATTTTATAAAAAGAAAAAGACCACTCGCAAACCCGTCCTTTGAGGATGAACTTTCCGAGTGGTCTCTAAAAAATTTATGATTACGCAATACCCATTGCTTCTTTAGTTCCGACGTGAAGTATCTCTCCGTTATTGGTTACCAATGCACTGGATACCACCTGATCCGTCATATCGAGGTTAAGCTTGCCTCCCGGAACAAAATATTTTACCATCTGATACATGTTCTCAGAGAACATATAAGTGGAGGCTTGAGGGATCATACCCGGAATGTTCTTGATACCATTGAGTATCACTCCGTGTTTAATCTCTTTCTTACCCGGAGGTGTGATCTCACAGTTACCACCTTGGTCTATCGAGATGTCCACTATACAAGAGCCACGCTTCATGCCTTTGACCATATCTTCGGTAATAAGCACAGGAGCAATCTTACCCGGTACAAGAGCACTCAAGAATACTATATCCATGTCCTTGATGGCTTCACGGATCACTTCTCTCTCCTTAAGCAACCATTCGTTAGGCAAATGTTTTGCATACCCACCTTCTCCAACGCCGAGTTCATCCGGAACAGAAGTTTCGATAACCTTGGCTCCAAGACTTGTTGCCTGTTCGCGAGCAGCAGGACGGATATCCATAGCGTAAGTGGTAGCTCCAAGACGGCGAGCAGTTGCAAGAGCTTGAAGACCGGCTACACCTACTCCGATGATCAATGCTTTAGCAGGAGGCATAGAACCAACCGCAGAGAAGATAGGAGGTATAAACTTCACCATATCGTCCGCAGCCATGATAATACCCTTGTAACCCGCACATGTACTCATGGATGTAAGTGCATCGAGCTGTTGTGCTCTGGATATACGAGGAATACCATCAAGAGTAATAGAAATAACACCGCGCTTTGCAAGATTTCTTACCATATCGTGGTTCACCGGAGATGCAGGGTGGATAAAAGTGATAAGCACTTGTCCTTCCTTCATCATGTCCACTTCATGAATGTTGAGAACACTATTGAAAAGAGGCTCTTTCACCTTCAAGATAAGATCTGCATCATTGTAGATGGACTTCACATCCGTACGGATTTCAGCACCTGCAGCCTTGTAGTCTTCATCGTGATAGAGAGCACCCTCTCCGGCTTCCGCTTCAAAAAGGACACGGAAACCATCTTGCACAAATTTGCGCACGGTATCGGGAGTGGCAGAGACGCGATGCTCGCCACTCATTATTTCTTTTGGAATACCTATTATCATTGTTGTTTGTAGTATTTGTGGTTTTATTCTATGATAGTTACCCAGCCATGCTTATCCTCTACATCGCCATATTGGATACCGCGTAGGGTTTCGTACATCTTTGTGGATATAGGACCGGCCTTGCCATCTTTAGAGAAGACGTAGCTCTTATTCTCGTCAAGGTCGTCCACTCTCAATATTGGAGAGATCACTGCAGCAGTACCGCAAGCTCCGGCTTCTTCGAATGTTTCGAGCTCTTCTACCGGAATGTGGCGACGCTCAACCTTCATACCCAAATCTTCTGCGATTTGACAAAGACTCTTATTCGTAATAGAAGGAAGGATAGAAGGAGAATCTGGAGTGATGTATGTATTATTCTTGATTCCAAAGAAGTTAGCCGGACCGCATTCGTCAAGATACTTCTTCTCTTTAGCGTCAAGGAATAGCACCGCAGAGTAGCCTTTTTCGTGGGCAATATGGCCCGGTTTAAGGCTGGCAGCATAGTTTCCACCCACTTTGATAGTACCTGTACCAAGAGGAGCTGCACGGTCGTAGCCACGCATGATAGCCATTGGAGTAGGCTTGAATCCATCTTTGAAGTACGGGCCAACAGGTGTAACGAACACCAAGAACATATATTCCGAAGCAGGCTTCACGCCTACCAAAGGACCTACACCGATAAGCAACGGACGGATATAAAGCGATGCCCCACTTTCGTAAGGCGGAACAAAGTGTTCGTTTGCTTTGACTACCATCTTAACGGCTTCGAGAAACTTTTCTACCGGGAACTCCGCCATCATGATACCATGAGCAGAATCTGCCAAACGGCGAGCATTCTCTTCCGGACGGAAAAGACGAATCTTACCATCTTTGCCTCGGAAAGCTTTTAGACCTTCAAATGCTTCCTGACCATAGTGCAAGCACGAAGATGCCATGTGGATGTTGATGTTAGTATCCTGAGAAAGTTGTAGCTCTCCCCATTTACCATCTTTGTACTCGCATCTTACGTTGTAGTCCGTAGGATAATAACCAAATGTAAGTTGGCTCCAATCTGGGTTTTTCATTGAAACTTAATAATATTAATATAAGACATAAGCTATTCAAAGAAGACAAAGACACGGAAACGTCTCTGCCCTATCTCCTCGCAAAGCTACGTATTATTTCCTGAAATAAAAAGAAGAAATAGGGATTTAATTCTTCACTCTCCTCTTCACAAGAAATTCGCAAGATAAAAGCTCTTTTTTCCATTCCTTTTTAACCCCCTTTTCCCTCTCCATTTTTATATATTCCATACCACCTAAAACACCCTATTTTTATCACTCTCTATTTTAATCAGAGATAGTGTTTTCAGAGCGCGACCGAATTGTTAAATCAGTCCCGATTTATTAACACAATTTCCGATACCCGTTAAGCAAAAACGGTAAACAAGCATATTGTTTCGGCTTAACGTATTTAATTTTTCAATGAACACGTTTACCGATTTCATTTAATACGTTTACCGGATTCAATTAACGTGTTTAGAATTTTCACCTATAGTTCTGGCTATTAACATTTTACCGTTTTTCTCCTCTTTTTTGCCGTTTTCGAGCATAAAATAGGATTAGGATTTATTTACACAACACCCTGTTAAAATTCACCCATATTAACGCGAAAAAGCCCCATCAAACGGACTGAAGAAAAAATTTCTCCAAATTTAAGATTTTACATAACAACATCAAAATCAGAATCTTAAGAAGCACTCCAAATTTTACAAAGAGAAAATCAAGACAGAGAGGGAGGGAAAATCGGACAAAATCAAGAGTTCGTTTTTATATAAAAATTCCGCCAAAAGCCCCTTTTGAATCGGGACAAAAAGCCTCTTGAAAAGGGCAAAACAGAAGTATCATTCCTATCCTCCAAAAACCAGATACAGATAATAAAAAATAGCTATCTTTGTGCATTAAGACTCTAAGCTCCTTTTCTTGCGCCGTGCAAGCTGCACAGAGAAGAAAAAGACAAGACTCTAAACCTGATGTTCAGTAGCAAAAAACAACATATCAACTGGAAGGAAGATGGTGGTACAAAGATATGTATGACCATAGGAGAGTTGGCGCAGATGTACGGCATCACCGAAAGCATTTTGCGCTACTGGGAGAAGTGCAAGCTGATATCCCCCCGAAAGTCTAAAAAAGGTACCCGATACTACCATAAAAAAGATGTGGAACAGGTGGACAGAGTCTATTACCTTGTGCAAGAACAAGGCTTTACCGTGGAGGCTGCAAAGAGAAAACTCTCTGAGAAACAGCCTTCGGACGGTAAAAGTGTCGTGGATAAGCTCATGGAGATAAAGGCAGGGATAGACGCCTTGATAGAGCAGTGCGACTACATCATCGAGCGAAGAGAAAAATCAGAACATTCCTAACTGATTTGACGCGTACATCGTAACGAAATGAAGACAAAATTTACAGGACACAGCTACCTGATATTTTTTTACCATCTGCTACTCTCGTGGCTGATGTTCAACATAGGACGTCTGGTATTTTATATCCACAACCTCTCATCTTACGAGCATCTCTCGGCAGGTGAAATCTGGACTGCATGGCTCGGCGGACAGCGATTCGACATTGCGGCAATGGGCTACATCAACAGCCTCTATATGTTTGCATTCATCGTTTTAGGCTACTTTCCCGGCAGAGTAAGAGAGAGCAAAATCTCCTATCATCTGGTCAAGTGGCTCTTCCTGATACCGAATATTGCTGCAGTCATCCTCAATGTGGGAGATGCCGGATACTTTCCTTTTGTTCGCAAAAGAATGACGTCCACCGTCTTTCAAGAGTTCGGCGGAGACAATCCGTTCTTTCTCGTCTTGCGCCTTGCGTGGCAAAATCCGCTTCTTACCTCGGTTGCCATAGTCATGATTGCTCTCTTGATATGGGCTTACGGCAGGATAAAATATCGCAGCACCACAAACACCTCTGCACTTTGGAGGTTCATCATCACCACGGGGAAGGCTCTTGCCGTAGCGTTCGTTACGGTTGTCGGAATACGCGGAGGGCTTGTTCACAGCATACGTCCGCTCTCCCCTTTCAATGCACACTCGTATGTGAAAGAGGTTAAAGACCGTGATCTTGTCCTCAACACTCCTTTCTGCATGATACGAACAGCAGACAAGAAGGTGCTTAAACTGATAGACTACATTCCGCGAGAAGAGGCAGAGGCTCTCTTTTCCGCAACATATAAAGCCGCTCCACTCGGAGAGCAGGACTCTCTTTTTGGTTCATACAAAGATTATAACGTGATGATCCTGATCCTGGAGAGCTTTGCAAAAGAACACATAGGGGCATTACAGCCGGACGGCAAAGGGTTTTCTCCGTTCCTGGATGGTGTCATACGAGACAGCGCAACACTCTCGTTCCCCTACGCTTTCGCCAATGGCGTGAAGTCCATAGATGCTATGCCGTCGATAGTGGCAAGCATCCCGGCATTGGGATTGAACTTTGTTACCAGCAACTATTCCGGCAATGAGATAGACGGTATGGGCAGTTGCCTTATGCGACATGGCTATAAAGAGGCTGTCTTTATGCACGGTGCACCAAACGGCTCTATGGGATTCGATGCCTTCTCTACACACATGGGATACACCGGCTATCACGGCATGAAAGAGTACAACAACGATGCCGACTACGACAATGCTTGGGGAATATGGGATAAGAAATTCTTACCGACACTTCCTGCGGTCGTTACCGGACAATCCTCTCCATGGCTTACGACGATATTTACACTGTCGAGTCATCATCCGTTTAAGCTGCCTAAAGAGGAGAAAGGAAAATATCCGGAGGGAAAGGTGGATCTGCAACGGATGATCGGCTATTCGGATGATGCCCTCCGGTTGTTCTTTGAAAAAGCATCTTCCGAACCATGGTTCAATAAAACGATATTCATCATCACGGCAGACCATACCTCGCAAAGTGCAAATCCTGCATACGCCAATGTTGCAGGACGATTTGCCATACCGCTTCTCTGGTACATACCCGGTAAACCTTTGCCACAAGATATATACACCAGCAAAGTAGTGCAACAGGCAGACATCTATCCGTCTCTACTCTACTTGTTGGGCATAGAAGATGAGATCGTTTCATACGGACACAATCTGTTCGATCCGCATTCCACTTCATACGCCGTGGTATTCGGCGGAGAGTATAATCTGATCTCAAAAGACGGGGTGTTTGCTCTTAACGAACAGAACGGAGAATGTAAAAGATTGGATCTTGACTCGGAACTTCTTCCGAAAAGAGATACGATACAATCTCATGTTATAACAGATAAAATGCTTCCAGCCGTTGTCATGGACTATAACAGACGGCTTGTGGAAAACAGATTGAGTGCAAAAAAGATAAAAGATAATACTACAAAATAAAGAATTAGATATGCTCACATCAGCAGAGATACGGCAAGCGTTTCTCGACTTTTTCGCCTCGAAGGAGCACCATATAGTGCCCTCGGCTCCAATGGTTATTAAAGATGACCCGACGTTGATGTTTACCAACGCAGGGATGAATCAGTTTAAGGATATAATATTGGGCAATGCTCCCATCAAGTACCCTCGTATAGCAGACTCACAAAAGTGTCTCCGCGTAAGCGGTAAGCACAATGACCTTGAAGAAGTAGGGCATGACACCTATCACCATACCATGTTTGAGATGCTTGGTAACTGGTCTTTCGGCAACTATTTCAAGCAAGAAGCCATCTCATGGGCTTGGGAGTTTCTTGTGGATGTACTCGGTCTGGACAAAGACAGAATATATGTAACGGTCTTTGAAGGCTCGCCAGAAGAAAATCTTGAACGAGACAACGAAGCGGCTTCTTTCTGGAAAGCCTATCTTTCCGAAGAGAGAATCATAGACGGCAATAAGAAGGACAACTTCTGGGAAATGGGAGATACAGGTCCTTGTGGCCCCTGTTCCGAAATTCATATAGACCTTCGCCCGGACAACGAACGCCGTGAGGTAGAGGGCAGAAGCCTTGTGAACCATGATCATCCACAGGTCATAGAGATATGGAACCTGGTATTCATGCAGTATAACAGGAAAGCGGACGGAACATTGGAGCCACTACCGAATAAGGTAATAGATACCGGTATGGGCTTTGAGCGTCTCTGCATGGCTCTTCAAGGTAAGACATCCAACTACGATACCGACATCTTCCAGCCGATTATCCAAAAAATTGCATCGGACTGCCGCATACCGTATGGCAGCAATCCTAAGACAGATGTGGCGATGCGCGTTATTGCAGACCATATCCGTACTATCGCATTCTCCATCACGGACGGACAGCTGCCGTCCAATGCGAAAGCAGGCTATGTGATACGCCGTATCCTTCGTCGGGCTGTTCGCTATGGTTATACTTTCCTTGAACGCAAAGAGGCTTATATGTACTCCCTCATCCCTACACTCATAGAGGTTATGGGAGAAGCTTATCCGGAACTGCCGGCACAGCAAAATCTGGTACAGAAAGTGATGAAAGAGGAAGAAGAGTCTTTCCTACGTACTCTTGAGACCGGTATTCACATTCTTGAAGGATATGTAGAGGCTCTTAAAGCAGAAGGGAACAAGGTTCTTCAAGGCAGTAAGGTGTTTGAGTTATACGACCGCTACGGTTTCCCTACGGATTTAACGGAGCTAATCCTTCGCGAACATGGTTTGGAGTCCGACTTGAAAGGCTTTGAGGTGGAAATGAACAAGCAGAAAGAGAGAGCTCGTAACGCTGCCGCCATCGAAGCAAAAGATTGGGTCGAACTGTCCGAAGGGTCTCCCGAATTTACCGGATACGATTTCACTGAGACCACAGATGCTCATATTCTCCGCTATCGTCAGGTTACGAAGAAGAAGCAAACCTATTATCAGATCGTGATGGACAAGTCTCCATTCTATGCCGAAATGGGTGGACAGGTAGGAGATACCGGCGTAATGATCGGCGCGGAAGATGGTGAGAGCATCACCATACAAGATACGGTGAGAGAGAATAACCTGCCCATACATATCGTTGAAGCTCTTCCGAAGAACCCTTCACAGCCATTTACCTTGAAGGTCGATGTGGAAAAACGCATTGCAACAGAGTGTAACCACACCGCAACGCACCTGCTTCACGAAGCTCTCAGAGAGGTATTGGGTACACACGTAGAGCAGAAAGGATCTTATGTATCCTCTGAAGTTTTACGCTTCGACTTCGCTCACTTCTCCAAGATGACACAGGAAGAGATACGTCTTGTAGAGCGTAAGGTTACCGAAAAGATACGTGAAAACCTCACAAGAGAAGAGATGCGCAACATCCCTATTGCTGAAGCAAAGGCAATGGGAGCCATGGCTCTGTTCGGTGAAAAATATGGTGAAGAGGTTCGCGTGATTCGTTACGGCAACAGCATCGAGCTTTGTGGTGGTACGCACATATCGGCTACGGGACGCATCGGAACATTCAGAATTGTTTCAGAGTCCTCCATTGCAGCAGGTATCAGACGTATAGAAGCAGTTACCGCAAAGCATGCAGAAGATTATCTGTACGGTATGCAGACCACCATTCAGTCCGTACAAGAGCTGTTCCACAATGCTCCGAACGTTGTACAGGCAATACACAAGCTGCTCGAAGAAGATGAAGCTCTCAGAAGAGAGATACGTGAGGCGGCAGAGCTGTCCAAGAGACAAATCATCAAAGAACTGCTTTCACAAGATCATCCGGTCGTGAATGGCGTTAAGGTGATCCAGATCAAACAAAACCTCAAACCCGAAATCGCCAAAGACGTAGCCTTTACAGTAAAGGCGGAAGTCGGCACAGACAGTTTTGTATGCCTTGCAGGCTCTTACTCCGAAGAGGAGAAAAAGTGTACCATAACACTGATGTTGGGAGACGCTGTCGTTAGTCAGGGTGCCAACGCAGGCGCTTTGGTGAGAGCTGCAGGGAAGTTCATCCAAGGTGGTGGAGGTGGTCAGCCTCACTTCGCAACCGCAGGAGGTAAAAATCCTCAAGGACTCGATGAAGCATTGGACTTCATATTGGGCGAACTCCAATTGAGATAAACATAAACTCAATATGCAACCACGCTGTTCGGATACCATCATTCGACTTGACATCGAGGCAGACCTGCTCTCGAAAGTCTTGCTTGAAATGGAGCCGGATGGCGTGGTTGTCGTTTGTGATACCCATACCCGGGAGCTTTGTCTTCCGCATCTTCTCTCCCGTCTCGGCTCATATACTCCCGAAGTTATCACCATAGAGCCGGGAGAACAAAACAAGAGTCTTGAGACGGTAAGCCTCTTGTGGGACAGGTTTTACCACCTCAACCTCTCTCGCAAAACCGTTGTCATTCTTCTTGGAGGTGGCTCTCTTTTGGACATAGGAGGTTTTGCCGCATCCACTTTCAAGCGTGGGATGCCTTGCATCAATGTACCTACAACCATCTTGGCTGCCGTTGATGCCGCTGTCGGAGGCAAGAGAGGTTTCAACTTCAACGAGACCAAAAACATCATCGGTTCGTTCTATCCCTCTTCTTATGTGGTGTTGGATCCCGGCTTTTTCCGCACACTTCCTCCAACAGAAAAGCTTAGCGGATGGGCGGAGATACTGAAACACGCCCTTTTGGAGCCGGACAGAAAAGCACTCATAGAGCTGCTGAAAGAAGATCGACAGCCGGAAACTCTCTCTCTTCAAAAGTGGGGCAACCTGATTTCCCGATCCATTCGGACAAAACAGCGCATCGTCGAAGAGGATCCATACGAAAACGGCGTCAGACAGATGCTCAACCTTGGGCATACGTTCGGACACGCTGTGGAAGCCTATATGCTTCATAACAGAAAGAAAGAGCTGCCACACGGATTTGCAGTGGCTGCCGGCATCATCATGGAGCTTTATTTGAGCTTCAAGCTGCTCGGTTTTCCACAAGAGCTTCTCACTAAGGTCTGCTACTACATACGAGATACCTATCCGGTTGTTCCGTTCAACTGCAAAGCCTACAACACTCTCATTGCCTACATGGAGCAGGACAAAAAAAATCGTGGCAAGGTTATCTCCGCCGCACTGCTCAAGGACATCGGTCTGTATGCTTACGGCACACCTCTCTCTCCCACTCTGTGCAAAGAAGCCATGGATTTCTATCGAGACCTGTACAATACCTGACACCTCATCATGATACTCCATAAGACATTTCAGATAAAGCCACTTCCCTCTCTTTACTCTCACAGACACCTCATACAAGTATGGGGTTCCTGCTTTGCGGACGAGATGTACAAGTATCTTCTCGAAGGGGGCTACCGTGTATTTCCTTCACCATTCGGTACGATGTACAACCCTCTCAGCATCGCTTCCGGCATCGCTTCGGTTCTTGACGGTACGCAGGCAGATCCCTCTCTGTTTACCGAACGGGACGGGAACTATTACAGCTACATGCACCATAGTCGCATATCAGGCGAGAGCATGGAAGCCTTAGCTTCTGTTATCAACGAGCGTTCTGCTCAAAACGGTATCATTTGGAAGCACACTCGTCTTCTGGTTGCCACGTGGGGTACAGCCTATGTCTATTATAAAGATGACGTAGTGGTGAACAACTGTCATAAGCAACCCGAAAAACTCTTTAAGCGTCGTCTCATCTCCGTAGAGGAGATTGTTGCGGTTTGGGACGCCCTATTGCAAAAACTTTGGGAAAGATTTCCCAATCTTCGAGTAGTGCTTACCGTGAGCCCCATACGCCATTACAGAGACGGCATACACGCCAACACTCTCAGCAAGGCAACGCTTCAACTCGCCATAGAACAGCTACGACTCCGATACCCGGAACGTATCTCTTACTTCCCCTCCTACGAAATTGTTTTGGACGAACTCAGAGACTACCGCTTCTATGCCGAAGATATGGTTCACCCATCGCCTTTAGCCATCTCCTACATCATGGAAAAGGCAAAAGCGTTTATGTTGGACCCCGAAAGTTTCTCCTTTGCAGAAGAGTGGCGCAAAGCGTACAAGCTCGCCAAGCACACACCTTCGGAGAAAGGAAAAGAAGCGCATCAGAGAGAGGTCTATATGCTCTTTGAATCTCTCCGAACCGAACGAGACACCCTCTACCCTCCTCTCACCACACGACCATGAAGCTATCACGACTGGCATCCATACTCGGCATCCAACGGATCGACCACGATAGAGAAATAGAAGTACTCCTTACAGACAGCAGGCAGCTCACATTTCCCTCATCCACTCTATTCTTTGCTCTCATCACCCCAACGGGGGACGGACATCTTTATATAGATGAACTCTACCACGCCGGAGTGCGTGCATTTGTTGTGGAAAAGCTGCAAAAAGAAGAAGCCGAATACCCCGAAGCACAATTCCTGATCGTTCTGGATGTTCTCGATGCACTACAAAAAATCGGAGCGGAAAGACGCCAAGCCTTCAAAGGGAAAGTGGTGGCGATCACCGGGAGCAATGGCAAGACGACCATAAAAGAGTATCTCTACCAGCTTCTCACTACCGCCGGAGTGAATGCCGACCGCTCTCCTCGAAGCTTCAACTCGCAGATCGGTGTTCCTCTCTCCCTTTGGCAGGCAGACCCCGAAGCGGAAGTGTGTCTTGTGGAAGTGGGAATATCGAAACCGGGAGAAATGGAACGGCTCGCCAAGATTGTGGCTCCGGACATCATCCTCATCACCAATATCGGAGAAGCGCATCAGGAAAACTTCTCATCCTTACAGCAGAAAGCGGAGGAGAAATGCAAGCTCGCGACCCACTCCTCTCCGGCTCTGCTGCTCTACAATGGCAGAGACAGAGTGTTGTCGGAGGCTGTTTCCGGCATCAGCCAACCGCCTCTATGCCGTTCATATACAGAGCATCGGAGCAGACTCACCCCTCCCGTATCCGTTGCCGAGCTGCTTCTCCCCGAAAATCTATCGGCTATCATGGCTCTCTTGGATGAGCTTGTGCCCTCGCTCTCTCCCGATACCACCATCTGGAGTCAGCTTGAACCGGTGGAGATGCGCTTGGAAATCTTCAACGGGATATACGATACCACCATCATCGACGATGCTTACAACAACGATGCTTCTGCCTTGCTGCTTGCTTTGGAACAGCTCAAAAGAGTCTCCGAAAAATCTCAAACTCCATCCTGTCTCATTCTTTCGGACATGACAGGTATGTCTGCTCCGCATCTCCGTGAGGCTCTTCTGTCTCAAGTATCGGATATGATACGGAAGATGCCGCCCGACAAACTGATATTTGTAGGGAAACAGCTTGCCGCACTGACTGCAGAACTCTCCGGAATGACTTCGACTCCTCTCTGCTTCGAGAGTACCAATCATTTCCTCGAAACATTCGATCCTCAAACGCTGAAAGGCTATACCATACTGCTCAAAGGAGCACGAACTTTCAAGTTTGAAAAGATCTCCGCTCTGTTTCATCCCAAACGGCATCAAAGCATTCTGGACATCAACCTCACGGCACTGCTGGATAACCTGAAGTATTACCGCTCCCTTGTCCCTTCGGAGACCCGATTTGTCGCCATGGTAAAGGCGTTCGGATACGGTAGCGGAGACGTAGAGATAGCCCGGCTATTGGAGGCACACCACTGCCATTACCTTGCCGTGGCTCTTATAGATGAAGGTGTGAAGCTGCGAGAAGAGGGTATAAGGATGCCCATCATAGTGATGAATCCGGAGTCTTCCGCCCTTTCTCACATGTGCAAACACAGCTTGGAGCCGGAAGTGTACAGCCTTGCTTTGCTGGACAAACTCATAGAGAGTTGCAGACGGCTTGGCATCACACACTATCCCATACACATAAAGCTCGATACCGGAATGCATCGCTTGGGATTCGATACCCATGAGGAGTTTCTGCTGCTTCTGGACAAATTGAAGTCCACCAACCGTGTTCGGGTCAAAAGCATCTTTACACACCTTGCTGCGGCAGACGATATTACGGCAGATGAAAAGACTCTCGGACAGCTCCACACCTTCCAAACATGGGCAGAAGAGCTGGAAAAGACACTCGGCTATACCGTTCTGAAACATGCGCTCAACTCCGCCGGCATCTCCCGCTTTCCGCAGTACAGCATGGATATGGTGCGTCTCGGAATAGGATTGTACGGCTATCCACCCTACGAGGATAAGGGTACTCTCAAGACCTCGCTCCGTGCAGTGGCTTCCCTCAAAAGCATCATCTTGCAGATCAAGCAGATTCCGGCAGGAGACTCCGTAGGCTACGGCACTCACGCCACTGCCGACACTCCCCGAAGAATAGGCATAGTGCCGATAGGATATGCCGATGGAATAGACCGGCGGTTAGGCAACGGCAATATGTCCGTCCGCCTGCAAGACGGCTCGTTGGCACCGACAATAGGAAATATCTGCATGGATGCAATGATGATAGACCTCACTCAAGCCTCATCCGTAAGCGAAGGAGAGGAGGTCGTGATCTTCGATGAGCAGCTTCCTCTGCAGCGTCTCTCCTCCACACTTGGCACTATCCCGTATGAGATCATCACCTCCATCTCCTCCCGTATAGCGCGCCATTACTTCAGAGAATAAGGTTTACAAAATCTTCTGAACATATTTACATCTTTTTCCAAACCTGTTCGGAAGTAAAATTCAAGGCTTGATTTGCAACAATCAAGCCTTGATTTTTATGTACCAAAGCACGAATACCACCGACCACGCCTCTATTTCAACTTCTGAAAAGGTTTAAGGGAAACATCAAATGCTTTCGGACAACTTTTTGTCCCTTATAAAATCAAATTTGAAAGAGGTTGTACCCTTTCCGCAACCGAATCTTTAATAATAAGAAATCCCTGCTTCCGATACCGGAAGCAGGGATAAACAAGATGATTTGAGGATAAAAAATAAACTTTACTTACTCAATGCTGCTCCTATGGTCTCGATAATCTTGACGATGTTTGCCATGAAGAATTTCACGGAGATAGCCAAAAGGATAACGCCGAAAAACTTACGCAAAACATACACACCGCCTTTCCCGAAAAAGCGTTCCAGCTGATTCACGAACCTGAGCATCAAGTATATCATCAATGCATTTAGTAGCAACGCAATGGCAATGTTCGTAGCCGCATAGCCATCCGCTTGCAGAGTCAGAATCGTGGTGAATGTTGCGGCACCGGCAAAGAGTGGAAAGACCAAAGGAACGATCGTGGCACTGCCCGAAGGCCCGTCATCCTTAAAGATCTGCACGCCAAAGATCATCTCCACAGCCATTACGAACAGGACGATAGCCCCGGCAACGGCAAACGAAGAGATATCCACCCCGAAAAAGTTCAGCATAGGCTCTCCGATAAACAGGAAAGCCAACATCATTATGCCTGAAAAGAGACTCACTTTTACGGTGCTGAAAGTCTGTCCCTTATCCTTCAGACTAAGGACGATAGGTATGGCGCCGATAATATCGACCGCCACAAAGAGGATCACAAAAGCCCCCACGACATCCTTGATGTTGAAGTGGCTCAAGTCCTGCATGATGTTTTCTAATACGTTCATTCTGTTACAGTAGTTTTTTGTTTGTTTGTTGATATGTTGGTTTATCAGTGTGTCGCCATACCGGCGAGAGTATTACAGTTTATTCTTTTCGCTTTTTCGGGGAGCATACAACCTGCTGCCCATAAATATTCGGCACAAAAATAGAAGAAAAAAATGACAATCCGGTCATTAAGGAGAGCCCGAAAAGCCGTATATTTGAGACACTGTTTGAGAAACTTACACGACAAAACCATAAATCAGACCACATGAAACCGGGAAAAACAATCCTTACCCTGCTTCTTCTACTCTGCTGTACAGCATCGGTATATGCACAGAAAGGCTATAACAGACTCATAGAAGAGGCCTCCGACCTGATGTACAACGGGGCGGACTCCGTTAAATATGTCAAAGCGATGCAGATCTTCGACGATGCATTCCGCCTCTATCCCGATAGCATAGATGTCGCAGGGCTGTATCATGCCTCTGTCCTTGCGGCGAGACTGGATCGGAAAGAGCGCGCTTTCTCGTTCCTCCACAGCATGAACGCACTTGAAAAAGATGAATACGGATTTCCCGGATGGTTTACCATCGCTTCCGAAGAGCAGATCGGGAAGGAGTATCCCAACCTGATAGGCGATCCGAGATGGCAGGAAATGCTCAAAGATGTGGAGAGAAGAAAAGCGCTGTTCGACAAAAGGCTTGCCCTCTCTCAAGAAGAGTTCTTCGCCTCCTCATACACCGCTCCGGACACCACACTCACGCCGGAAGAGCTGTACGGAGAGTTGCAAAAGGAGAGAGGGTATCTGCCCAAGAAAGAGAGAAACTACTCCATCAAGTTCAGGATAAACGACTCTGCCCTCACCTCTTACTACGTTCATCTCCCGGCAGATTACTCCCCCGACAAGAGCTATCCTATGCTTGTGATCCTGCACGGAGCGGTGAGAAACAACTCTCTATTGGAGTTTCTCACACCGGAGATCTGCCTTGAGGGCTTCAACCGATTCTATACCAAGTATGCGGATCAACACGGTGTCGTACTTCTCATTCCGCAAGGAAGCAGAGAGTACAACTGGATGATGCCGGATGACGGATTCTTTATGGTACCTGCGATGATACGCGAAGTGAAAAAGGCTATCAACATAGACGACAACAAAGTATTCCTTTCGGGACACTCCAACGGAGCTACCGGAGCGTTCTCTTACCTCATGAAGCAACCCACGATATTTACCTCGTTCTATGGCTTCAACGGCTATCCGAAGGTGCGTACCGGCGGCACCTTTATAGAAAATATCCTCAACCGCTCTCTCCTCTCCTTCACCACGGATCAAGACTACTACTATCCGCCCAATGCCAATGACAGCATAAGCCGGCTGATGACCCGGCTTGGAGCCGACTACAAAGAGATCCGGACAAAAGGATTTCCGCACTGGTTCCCAAGGTTTGACGAGTCCGAGCCCTGCTTCCGTCTCCTTTTTGAAGACCTCGTTCGGCGACAACGTCATCCGTTTCCCTCGAAGCTCACATGGGAATATGACGACCAACAATACAACGCAATAGACTGGATCTCCGACATCCGAATGGATACCATAGCTCCGAGAGCGCAGTGGCACAAAGATCTCAACTTCGATATAACAGAGTGGCAACAGTACGATGAACAGGATCGGCTGCAAACCATAAAGGTGAAAAAGAAAGCTTTCGACTTTCCTCGCAAGTCCGCAAAAATCCGTGCAGAGTATCGGGACAACAGCTTCCACATATCGACCTCCTGCGTGAAAGCCTTCCGAATAAAGATCTCGCCCGAAATGGTGAACACAAAAAAAGCAGTAAGCATCTTCGTGAATGGCAAGCGACTCTTCCGAAAAAAAGTACAATACGACAAAGCCTGCCTGCTCCGACAGCTGTCCGATCCCGACAGAAAGCAGATTTGGATAGCAGAGATAGAAATAAAAGTCTGATTCTTCCCTCCCTACCGATCCTCCTCACCTCCCCCTCAAAAGCTCTAAAGGTTTTGGCAAAAAGCTCTAAAGGTTTCAGACAAAAGCTCTAAAGGTTTCAGACGAAAGCTCTAAAGGTTTCAACAAAAGCTCTAAAGGTTTCAGACAAAAGCTCTAAAGGTTTTGGCAAAAAGCTCTAAAGGTTTCAGACGAAAGCTCTAAAGGTTTTGGCAAAAATGAGCGTTAGGTATCTGCGTAGCCAACAACGGATCCTGCCTGCGAAAACTAAACAAAAAATCCGTCTGCAAGCCGAAACTTACAGACGGATGAAATGATTGATGCGTTCTTTGTCCGAACTTTTTCCGAATCTCTTACTTTGCAGATATTGGTGCCGAGAATCTGATTTCGGAGTTTTTGATATGCTCCATGTAGTTGATGGGAGATGAAACTTTCTCTTTAGAGAGTGCATGGGTAATCACATCCGTTATGTCATCTACGTAAACAAATGAAAGACCTTTCAGATAGATCTCTTTGATCTCGTCTATGTCTTTTTTGTTCTCTGAGCATAGTATGATGGTCTTGATGCCGGAACGCTTTGCCGCCAATATCTTCTCCTTGATTCCTCCCACCGGAAGCACTTTTCCTCTGAGCGTGATTTCGCCGGTCATTGCTATGGACGACCTCACTTTTCTTTGTGTAAAGGTCGATATAAGAGAGGTTACCAAGGTAATACCGGCACTCGGCCCGTCTTTCGGGATAGCTCCTTCCGGTACGTGTATGTGGACATTCCAATACTCGAACAGCTCTTTGGGGATGTCATAAAGATCACTGTGGCTCTTTATGTATTCCAAAGCAAGCAGGGCAGATTCTTTCATGACATCACCCAAGTTTCCGGTTATGGTCATCTTGCCGTTGCGTGAAGGACTCATGGCACTCTCTACCATCAGGATCTCTCCCCCAACGGATGTCCATGCCAAACCGGTTACAACACCTGCATAAGAATTGCCTTCGTACAGATCTGTGGAGTATTTGGCTGCCCCCAGCATATCTTGAAGTTTATCAGGTGTTATGGTGTAAACAAAAGAAGAGTCGGCTTCTTCTCCTGCTTCTGCACGATCTATCTGCGCGGCGACCTCTTTGGCAACTTTACGCATCAGAGCCGCCAAGCGTTTCTCCAACTCCCGAACGCCACTCTCCTTCGTATAGCTTTGAATAAGGGCAGAAAGAGTATTCTTAGGAATCTTGACCTGCTTGGCTTTCAGTCCGTGGGCTTCCAATGCTCTCGGTATGAGGTGTCTCTTGGCAATCTCCAACTTTTCTTCCAAGATATATCCGCCGACCTCTATCATCTCCATCCGATCTCTTAACGGACCGGGAATGGCTCCGATGTTATTCGCCGTGGCAACAAAGAGAACCTTGCTGAGATCGTAGTCGATATCCAGATAGTTGTCGTGGAAAGTGTTGTTCTGCTCCGGATCAAGCACTTCCAAAAGAGCCGATGAAGGGTCTCCCTTATAGTCGCTTGCCAGCTTGTCTATCTCATCCAGAACAAATACAGGATTTGCTGCTTCTGCCTTGATGAGACCTTTAATAATACGACCCGGCATTGCTCCTATGTATGTACGCCTGTGTCCACGAATTTCGGCTTCATCGTGAAGTCCTCCAAGAGATACACGAACATATTTCCGGTTAAGGGCTTTCGCTATGGACTGTCCCAAGGAAGTCTTTCCGACTCCCGGAGGTCCGTAGAGACAAATGATCGGAGAACGCAAATCTCCTTTCAGCTTGAGCACAGCCAAGTGTTCCAAGATACGCTCTTTGACTTTCTCCAAACCGAAATGATCTTTGTCCAAAACCTTGGCTGCGTTGGTAGTGTCGAAGTTGTCTTGAGTAACTTTATCCCAAGGAATATCAAGAACAGTCTGAAGATATTGCAGCTGTATGCTGTAATCGGGACTTTGGATATTGAGCCGCTCCAGTTTTTTTATCTCCTTTTTTACTGTGGCATAAACTCCCTTGGGCCACTTTATTTTAGAAGCCTTTTTCTTGAGTTCTGCTATATCATCGTCATCTCCACCATCATTCAGCTCTTCTCGTATGACCCTCATCTGCTGTTGAAGGTAGTACTCTTTCTGCTGCTTATCCAGTTCGGAACGAGTTTTCATGGCGATAGTCGCCTTCATCTCCAGCAGTTGAAGCATTGTATTGACTGTCGTCAAAAGAGTAAAAGCCCTTGTCTTTAGGTCATTATGACTCAAAAGAGCATACTTCTCCTCTATATCTATCGGCAGATGTGTACAAGCAAATCCAAGAATGTTTGTAGGATCTTTGAGTTCGGAGAAAGATTTGATCATTGGCTTGGGCATCTCTCCACCCAAGAGCAATACCTTCATCGTAGTCTCTTGTACAAGTGGGATAAGTGCCTTATACTCCATATCCGAAACTGGAGGTACAATCTCTTCTATAAGGGTATAGCTTGCCGTAAGAATAGGGTTGCTGTCAATAATGGTATTGATCTCAATCTTCTTCTTGCCCATCACAAGCAAAGTGGCTCCCTCTTCCGAAATATCCAGAACTCTCATCACCTCTGCTATTACAGCAATAGGCATAAGATCATCCAGCTTGGGATCTTTTGCAGCTCTGTTTTTTTGAGTAACGACAATTACGTGCTTGTCTTTAGACTCTTCCAAATACTTTAGAAACTCCGGATTGGAAGTTGTATCGTTCATTACGGGAACCGTAACATTAGGATACAATACGGTATTTTGAAGAGGCAAAACGGGAAGCACAAGAGGTATATTCTCCGGAAGAGTAGTGAGTTTATCCATCTCTTCATCAGGAAAAACCATGTGCATTGTGGAAAAAGATGGTTCCATCTCTTCCATCATATCATCTATATTATTTGTCATATCTATTCTTCGCTATTGTTATGGTATTACCTATCAATATATATGCCAAGTCTTACACCTCTCTCGGATCTATACCCCACATCAACTTATCTCTGAGAGTTTGGTAAAAATTGTAGCCGAATATCTGAATAGATCGGATATTCTCCTTTGATTTTTTCAGACAAAGCACCGTGTTACAACTTAAAGAGGAGGTCTTTCCATCGGCGACAAGAAGAAAAGAGAGATTTCGAGCAGAAACTTTCAAGCGAATCTCAGAGTCATCCGCAACGACAAGCGGCCTCATATTCAGCATGTGAGGAGCTACGGGAGTAAGGCAAAATGTCGAGGTATTAGGAGCTATGATAGGACCATTAACGCTAAGAGAGTAAGCGGTAGATCCGGTTGGAGTAGAGATGATAAGTCCATCCGCCAGATAGGTAGCCACTCTCTGGTCATCAATCTGAGCCTCAATGGAAATCATAGAACCTGAATCTTTCTTCGAGACAACTACTTCGTTCAAGACTGTACCCTGTTCGGTAGTATGCCCCTCTTTTTCTGTATAGATATCTATCATGGAACGTTCTATGACACGATACTCTTTCCTAAGAATATGTTCCCATGCCTGCCTGAACACATCTCCGGATATTGCAGCCAAGAAACCGAGTCTGCCAAGATTGACACCCAATACAGGGAGTTTATACTCCATCACTTGCCATGCTGTACGCAGATAAGTGCCATCTCCCCCAATGCTAATGGCAATAGTATCCTTATCTTTTAGAATAGCCGTTGGCAAAGAGGTCATATCCGTAAAGGAATTGACATCTTTCAAAACCACTTTTTTGCTTTCCAAGAATTTAAGAAACTCCAGATGAATCCAAACTTTCACACCACTCTCATCTATGATTCTAAAGATGTCTAATAGTGTTTCAAGGGGTTTCGATGGATATTTTGATCCAAAGATAATCGCTGTCATGGCTATTGGGTTAGATTTTTAAGTAATCCGGCTTTTATAGCTTTACCTGTCTGCAAATTTAATAAAAATGTTGTGGCAAATAGTAATAAAAAGATCGCAACACTCTTTGAGTGCTGCGATCTAATATCAAGTATTTCTATGTACTTGTACTATGACGATTATGCTTCCTCTATTGCCGCTTGTGCTGCTGCAACACGAGCAATAGGCACACGGAATGGAGAACATGATACATAGTTAAGACCTACTTTGTGACAGAACTTCACTGATGAAGGCTCACCACCGTGCTCGCCGCAGATACCACACTTAAGTTCCGGACGTTTTGCACGACCCTTTTCTGTAGCCATCTTAACAAGTTGACCAACACCATTTTGGTCTAATACTTGGAATGGGTCTACCTTCAAAATCTTCTTCTCCAAATAGATTGGAAGGAAAGAAGCGATGTCATCACGAGAATACCCAAATGTCATCTGAGTAAGGTCATTGGTACCGAATGAGAAGAACTCTGCCGATGCAGCGATCTTGTCTGCAGTAAGAGCCGCACGAGGAATTTCGATCATGGTACCAACCTTATAGTCTATACGATCGCCGTACTCTTCAAATACCGCTTCGGCTGTTGCACGAATAACATTCTCTTGCTCCTTGAACTCATATACGATACCTGTTAGAGGAACCATGATTTCCGGTTCAGACATTACACCTTCTCTCTTAAGTTCGAGAGCTGCAGAGATAATGGCACGTGTCTGCATTTCTGTAATTTCCGGATAGGTATTACCCAAACGGCAACCACGATGACCAAGCATTGGGTTATGTTCCATTAAGCTTGATACACGATGACGGATAACTTCTACATCAAGTCCCATATCTTTAGCCATCTCCTCTTGTCCCTTTGCGTCATGAGGAACGAACTCATGCAAAGGCGGGTCAAGAAGACGAACAGTTACAGGATGACCGTGCATTTCACGGAAGATATTCTTAAAGTCTTCTTTTTGGAATGGAAGAATCTTTGCAAGTGCTTCTTTTCTTCCTTCGGTAGAATCTGAAAGAATCATACGGCGCATCGCAACAATCTTTTCACCTTCAAAGAACATATGCTCTGTACGGCAAAGACCGATACCTTCTGCACCGAAAGAATAAGCTACGGCAGCATCATGTCCGGTATCTGCATTTGCACGAACTTTCAGACGAGAATATTTGTTGGCAAGCTCCATAAGAGCGGAGAAGTCTGCATCCATTTCTGCTGCCTTGGTGTCCACCATGCCTTCATATACTTCTCCTGTTGTACCATTAAGAGAAATGAAGTCTCCTTCACGATAAACCTTTCCATCCACAGTAAGCGTACGAGCCTTGTAGTCTATTTGAAGAGCACCTGCTCCGGACACACAACACTTACCCATACCACGAGCAACAACCGCTGCGTGAGATGTCATACCGCCTCTTGCAGTAAGGATACCTTCTGCCACCTGCATACCTGCAAGGTCTTCCGGAGATGTTTCAAGACGAACAAGGATCACACGTTGTCCGCCTTCGTTGTGTAGTCTGTCGGCATCTTCGGCGAAGAATACAATCTGTCCTGTTGCCGCGCCCGGAGATGCAGGAAGACCTCTTGTAATTACCGTTGCCTTTGCAAGAGCCTTCTTGTCGAATACAGGGTGAAGAAGTTCATCAAGTTTATTAGGTTCGATACGCTTGATAGCTGTCTTCTCATCAATCTTTCCTTCCTTTAGAAGATCCATGGCAATCTTTACCATTGCCTGTCCTGTACGCTTACCGCTTCTTGTCTGAAGGAACCAAAGCTTACCTTCTTGAACGGTAAACTCCATATCCTGCATATCACGATAGTGCTCTTCGAGTTTTAGTTGGAGTCTGTGAAGTTCCTTATAGATTTCCGGCATAGCTTCTTCCAAAGAAGGCATTTCGCGTACACGTTCTTCTTCAGAAACATTTGCTCTTTCAGCCCAACGTTGAGAACCGATCTTTGTGATCTCACGAGGTGTACGGATACCGGCTACCACGTCTTCTCCTTGAGCATTGATAAGATACTCACCATTGAAGAGGTTTTCACCTGTTGCAGAGTCACGAGAGAAGCATACACCGGTAGCGGATGTCTCACCCATGTTACCGAATACCATTGCCTGTACGTTTACTGCAGTACCCCATTCGGCAGGAATACCTTCCATCTTACGATAGAGGATAGCGCGTTCGTTCATCCATGAACGGAACACGGCCATTACAGCACCCCAAAGTTGCTCATAAGAGTCTGTTGGGAAGTCTTTTCCTGTTTGCTCTTTAACTGCTTTCTTAAAGCGAGCAACAAGAACCTTAAGATCTTCAACAGTAAGATCTGTATCCTGTTCTACTCCTCTTTCTTCTTTCAACTCATCTATAAGAGCTTCAAACGGATCTATTTCTTCCTTGCTGGTTGGCTTCATACCAAGTACCACGTCTCCGTACATCTGAACGAAACGACGGTACGAGTCCCAAGCAAAGCGAGCATTACCTGTCTTACGGATAAGACCTTCTACCACTTCGTCATTAAGACCAAGGTTAAGGATAGTATCCATCATACCCGGCATAGAAGCAGGTGCACCGGATCTGACAGAAAGAAGAAGAGGATTCTCGATGCTGCCAAACTGAGCATTCATAAGACCTTCAATCTTCGCAACTGCTGCTTCTACTTCCGGCTTCAATAGTTCTACTACTTTGTCTTGTCCTACTTCATAGTACTCATTACACACCTCTGTTGTAATAGTAAATCCCGGAGGAACCGGAACACCGATCAAATTCATTTCGGCGAGGTTAGCACCCTTACCTCCCAATAGCAGCTTCATGTCTGCCTTACCTTCGGCTTCTCCATTACCGAAGGTGTAAACTCTTTTTTTTGACATTTTTGGCTTAATTGTTTATATATAAGTGATTACAAAATTATTTATCCTACTTACATAGAAAAGTCCGAATCTATAACTCCCTCCGAAACGGCCTCTGTCTCAAGATTGAACAGATTTCTACATGGAGAGCGATACATTTCGGGCACGTTAAAGTCCTCGTTCGGATTGAGCTTTAACACTTTGTCATTGTATATCTTTTGCATAAACAGAGCGACGATAGGCAGTGCCATGGAAGCACCCTGACCGTCTGCAATAGTATCGAAGTGAATATCCGGATCTTCTCCTCCTACCCAACAACCCGTAGATAAAGAAGGAGTAAAGCACATGAACCACCCGTCGGCGTGTCTCTGAGAAGTACCTGTTTTTCCGCCCATAGGTGCTTTCACGTTGTAGCGATATCTTACCCGGCTACCGGTACCGCCATCCATTACGTTTCGCAACATGTAGAGCGTCTTGTATGCAGCTTCTGCCGACAACACCTCATACATCTTAGGCTGGAATGTAGCCAGCACATTTCCATACTGGTCTTCTATCCGTGTGGCGAGCAGAGGTGCTACACGAAGTCCGCCATTGGCAAAAGCAGAATATCCGCTCACCATTTCCGAAACGGATATATCCGGTGTTCCGAGGCAAATACTCGGTACAGGATCCAAATGTCCCGTAATGCCAAAAGATCTCAACAGATCCACGAACGCATACGGAGAGAGATGACTCATAAGCCAAGCCGTAACCCAGTTGTCCGACATTTGGAGTCCCCAGTTGATGCTAACCATTTCACCCACTCGTGTGCTCCTTGTATTCTTAGGAGTCCACACCGTTCCGGCTTCGGTCGTAATACTTTGCGGCACATGAAGCATTTCGTCACAAGGCGTAAAGCCTTCCCCCATCGCCATGGAGTAGAGAAACGGTTTCATCACGGAGCCGACCTGTCTGCGCCCGAGCGAAACCATGTCATACTGAAATGCCGTATAGTCTATACCTCCGACGTATGCCTTTACCTGTCCGGTAAGATTATCCATCGCCATAAATCCGCTACGCAGAAAACCCTTATAGTAAAGGATACTGTCTCTTGGGGTCATCACGGTATCTTTATACCCTTTCCACGTAAAGACGTTCATTTCGGTAGGGGTATCGAAAGCGATGTCTATCTCTTTTTCGCTTTTGCCATCGGCTTTCATCTTTCTGTATCTGTCGCTCTGCTCCAAAGACTTCCGCAAAATCTTGGCACGTTCCTGCGTAGAAAGATTTCTGGAATAGGGGGCATAGCTTCTGCCTTTCTTCTCTCTTTCAAAGCGTTTTTGGAGATCATTTCCGAGATGTTCTCTTACAGCCTCCTCGGCATAGCGTTGCATTATGGCATTTATACCGGTGTATATCTTCAGCCCATCGGTGTAGAGGTTATAATGCTCCCCGTTGCTCTTCTTATTTTTCTTGCACCAGCCGTAGAGAGGATCCGTAGCCCAGGCCACAGAGTCTCTTTCATACTGATCTTTCTGCCACTTTTGATACTTGCTTCTCTCCGGCTTATCTGCCATGAGCACCTGCTTCAGATGCTCTCTGAAATAGGTTGCCAAACCCTCTCTGTGGTTTCTCACACGGAAACGAAGCTCTACCGGGATGTTCTTTAGCGAGTCGCACTCCACAGCGGTCAAGTGTCCGGCTTTCCTCATCTGGTCCAATACCACGTTGCGACGCTGCATAGCTCTTTCCGGATAACGTACCGGATTGTACAACGATGGATTTTTACACATTCCTACCAGTAGTGCCGCCTGTTCCGTTTTCAGGTCTCTCGGCTTGACATCGAAGTATGTCTTGCAGGCACTCTCTATACCCACTGCCTGGTAGAGGAAGTCGAACTTATTCAGATAGAGATTGATAATCTCCTCTTTGGTATAATATCTCTCAAGCTCGACAGCTATAACCCACTCTATGGGCTTCTGTAAAAGCCGCTCCACCTTGCTGTCTGCGGAGGGAGAATAGAGTTGCTTTGCCAGCTGCTGCGTTATGGTACTACCCCCACCGGCATTCTTCTGCCGCATCAATCCTGTTTTCACGACCGCACGCAAGAATCCGCGCATATCTATCCCCGAATGTTCGGTAAACCGGACATCTTCTGTGGATATGAGGGCATTGACAAGAGCAGGAGAGAGATCCTGATAGGTGATGTATATACGATTATTGTTTTTCAAAGCATAAGATCCCAAGAGCTGTCCATCTTCCGAAATCACCTGAGAAGCATACTTATCTATCGGATTTTGAAGGTCTTCGATGGGTGGCATATAGCCTATCTTACCCTTGGCTATAAGAAAGAACATAAGCAGGGTTCCGCTTCCTATCAAAAGGAATAAGCCCCACATGGCTATGAGTAGATATTTCAACCAGCGATTCATATATTCTTCTTAGTTCGTTTA
This sequence comes from Porphyromonas canoris, assembly GCF_000765975.1. Taxonomy (NCBI): domain Bacteria; kingdom Pseudomonadati; phylum Bacteroidota; class Bacteroidia; order Bacteroidales; family Porphyromonadaceae; genus Porphyromonas; species Porphyromonas canoris. The sequence continues at coordinate 81,846 of NZ_JQZX01000013.1, read as the reverse complement.
ATACGCTTGCAAAGATACATATAATTAGTGATATTCTGCATCCCCGTATCGGAAGTTAAAAACCACCCAACATCAAACACTTAAGCGGTGTTAATATCACGGGAAAAGCGTACACTTGGAAACGATAAAAAGAGGATGTGGAAAGGGGGAATAAAAGGAGGAGTCATTACCTCATTCCGAAAGCCACACGCATTATTTCGGACACAATGCAAATCAATAATTATCAACTACTTTCTTCGTAAAACAGAGCCGGACTTATACAATAAACCGGGAACAACCAAAGAAGGCACAAGACCATCTATCCCGATTAAGCCACTCCTCCAATTTTATTTTTATGTCATCAATTATCAAAATCAAGACATCACAAAAATAAATATCACATTTGCACACCGCCATAATTTCAAACAAAGACCCATTTATAACATTTCTTTTATATAAAAACTCCCCAAAAGGTTCGTGTTTCACCCCTAAAAATTCCTTCCGAAAGAGGATTTTTTGAAGAAAAATAGAGCCAATCACACTAAAACCGACACAAACCACTAATAACCAAAAGGATAAAAAAGAGGGCTGATTCCAAAACTTTTCTCCTCTCGGTCGGTTTCATGGGCTGTTTTCGAGTTAATAAAGATCAATTTATCCCCATTGTTGTGTTTAGAAATCTTAATGAAGAAATCACGCCAAAGAGCCTCAAAAAATGGAGCAAAACGATAAACACCTAATTATCAGCACACTAATAAAAATTCTAAACACGTTAATTGAATCCGGTAAACGTATTAAATGAAATCAGTAAACGTATTCACTGAAAAATTAAACACGTTAAGCCGACAAAATATATTGCTTTACCGTTTTGGGTGAACAGGCATCGAAATTTGTGTTAATAAAACGACCCCGATTTAACAACTCGGATGTGCTCTGAAAACAACCCGAAAAGAGAAAATAGAGAAAGGAGAAAAACGCATTTTCCAGAGGGGATGAAATATATAAAAACAGAGGCCCACTCGTGAGGCAAACGAATGCAAAAAGGATCTCAAATACCAACCTTTTTGCATCTTACAACGACCGATACTTTTTCAACACCTCTATTTTATAAAGTGAAGCAATTATCCTACCTTTGTGTAATAAGAAATAGAGATTGCGGATATGAAGATAATTCACATCATCAACGGCCCCAACTTGAACCTTTTGGGCGAACGAGAGCCTGAGATATACGGGAGTGTGGACTTTGAAGAATACTTGGAGAAGCTGAGAGATATATACCACAACGTGGATATCAGATATTTCCAAAGCAACCATGAAGGCGAGATCATAGACTATCTGCACGATATAAGATCGCTCTCCGGAGGCATTGTTCTCAATCCGGGAGCTTTGACGCACTACTCCTATGCCCTTAGAGATGCCATCGCTGCCATAAGTGTTTCTGTGGTGGAGGTACACATATCCAATCTCTACAAGCGGGAAGAGTTCAGACAGAAGTCGGTCACGGCTGCAGAAGCAGCAGGAATACTTTCCGGCTTTGGGCTGGATGGCTACAGACTTGCCATAGCCCACTTGTTGTCGAGACGTAACGGATAGTCCGAGAAAGGTTTATCCGAAGCGGATATATTAAAGATTTAGAAAAACAGATATGAAGAAAGCGACCAAAATCGTAGCAACGATATCGGACAGAAAGTGCGACATCCCTTTTCTTAAAGAGCTTATAGAGGAGGGTGTCAATGTTGTCAGGCTCAACTCTGCACACATGGACAGAGAGGGCTTTGACCGGGTAGTGGATAACACTCGCGCCGTAGCCGGGGATGTTGCTATCTTAATGGACACGAAAGGACCGGAGATCCGGACAACGATATGTAGCGAACCCATAGAGTTTAGAAGAGGAAGCACCGTTCTGCTGAAAAGCGATCCGGATACACTTACAACCAAAGAGTGTATCTGCGTAACCTATCGGGATCTTCACAAGGATATAGCTCCCGACTCTCACATCCTTATAGATGACGGACTTTTGGAGCTTTGCGTCATAGAGAAGACTCCGGATAAGATCGTCTGCTCTGTACTTAACGATGGTATCTTGGGTAGCAGAAAGAGCGTAAATGTACCGGGTGTCAGGATCAATCTGCCCTCTCTCACTCCAAGAGACATAGAGACCATCAACTACTGCATAGAGAAAGATGTGGACTTTATAGCACACTCTTTCGTCAGAAACAAGCAGGACGTCTTGGACATCCAAGAGATTTTGGATCGCCACAACAGCCCTATAAAGATCATCGCAAAGATTGAAAACCAAGAGGGTATAGACAATATAGATGAGATATTAGACCATGCCTTCGGTATCATGATAGCACGGGGAGATCTCGGCATAGAGGTGCCGCAAGAGAAAATTCCGGCTATACAGAGTCTGCTCATACGGAAAGCCATTGCGAAGAAAAAGCCTGTGATAGTAGCAACACAGATGTTGCACACCATGATATACTCGCCTCGCCCCACAAGAGCCGAGGTCTCCGATGTTGCCAACGCTATTTTTTACAGGACGGATGCCGTGATGCTCTCCGGAGAGACCGCCAATGGGAAATATCCGGTAGAGGCTGTAAGAACCATGACGAGCATTATAAGAGAGGCAGAGAAAAGCAAGCTCGAAGAGCAGGATATAAGGGTGCCGATAGAGCCTCAAGACTTAGACGTTACCTCTTTTCTATCCAAACAAGCCGTGAAGAGCATCAGTAAGCTGGGCGTTAAAGCGATTGTCACGGACAGCTTTACCGGGCGCACTTGCAGAAATATTGCTGCATACAGAGGGCGTGCCACCGTATTTGCAATATGTTATAAGGAACGGACGGCACGAGAACTTGCTCTCTCTTATGGCGTAAAGGCCGTTGTACAAGAGAAGTGCGGAGGTAAGATAGACTACTACATAGGTGCGCTGAAAGAGCTTTTGCGTAAGGGACAGATAGAGAAAGAGGATATGGTCGCTTACGTCAGCGGTACTTTGGCAGAAGAAGTGGGTACAACGAGATTGGAACTGAATAAAGTGCAGGAGGCTTTGGACTTCTACCATAAAAACAACCCCGATAAGCAGTAATGATATCCGGACAGAACGATAAAACAGAGGCAGAACTACTGGCTTTGGAGGAGTATATACTGGAGCACATATCTCCGGAACCGCCACTCCTCAAGAAGCTATACAGGGATGCACATACCCATCTGGTGAGACCGAGAATGATGTCCGGGCATCATCAGGGGCGTTTACTGGCTCTTCTGTCCAAGCTCAAATCTCCTCGGAATATTATAGAGATAGGCACTTATACCGGCTATGCCACACTCTGTCTGGCTGAGGGATTATCCGAAAAAGGGATAGTCCACACCATTGAGCTGAACGATGAAATGGAGGATTTCCTCAGACGATATTTCGACCAAAGTGAATGGAAAGAGCATATTCGTCTCTACTTTGGCGATGCTCTGGAGATTCTTCCTACTCTTCCGCTTGAAGAGACAGACATCGTATATATAGATGCCAATAAGAGGCACTATATCGAGTATGTCAAGCTGGTTTTGAAGCGGCTGCCGGCAGGTTCGCTCATCATCTCCGATAATACTCTTTGGGACGGGAAAGTGATAGAACCGGAGGCACAGGACGAGCAAACGGTATCCATCAGAAACTTTAACGACTATCTTTTAGAGCAGCCCGAACTCTCCACCGTCATACTCCCTCTGCGAGACGGACTCACTCTAAGCATTAAACAAACAGACACACAACAATAGTATGGACAATAAAAGAATGAGCATGATCTCTCGTCTGATTCAAAAAGAGCTGGGAGAGCTTTTCCTCCTTGAGACTAAAAAAACTCCGGGAATACTGATCACCGTAAGCGAAGTACGCGTAACGCCGGACCTTAGCCAGGCAAGAGTGTTCCTCAGTATCTTTCCGGATAATAAGGCCGACGAGCTGATAAAAGCAATTCAACAGAATTCAGCGACAATCCGATACGACTTTGGGAAGCGAGTACATACACAGCTGCGAATCATTCCGGAGCTTATCTTCCTCAAAGATGATAGTGAAAAGATCATAAGTAGAATAGATGAGCTGTTGAAGCAATGATCTTTAATAAGTGGAAGACAATCCTGTTCATTGCATGGAGATACTTCCATGCTCCGAAATCCACACACGCTGTAAACATTATCGCAACCATTGCCACATCTTCCATTGCCGTGGTCGGTATTGCGATGGTTATTCTCTTTTCCGTCTTTAACGGCTTTGAGAGTTTCACGAAAGGGCTGTACAAAAATTTCACTCCCGACCTGATCGTAGAGCAGAAAGAGGGTAAGCCTTTTTCTTTAAGCACTGTCGCCGAACTGCTGGATAACGATCCGGAGATTGAGAAATACGCTTTCGGGCTGAAAGGTCAAGCCATGCTTGTGTTTGAAGAGAATACCATTCCGGTCATTCTTTATGGTATAGACGATCATTTTTCTCAAGTCATTCCGCTTCATCAAAGCCTCTTCGATGGAGAGTTTCTGCTGGAAAAAGATTCTCTTCCACAGCTCATAACGGGAGTAGGGATAGCTTCCAAGCTCGGCGTCAATGCCGGTATGGATCTGCCGGTACAGATTATCGTGCCTCGGCGGATAGGCTCTCTCTCCATGGTAAGACCGGACAGAAACTTCAGGACATCCGATGTCTTCATCTCCGGAGTATTTCGAGTGGATCAGAGTGAAGACGGTACAGTATCTTTTCTTCCCATTGAGCTTCTGCGCTCACTCCTTCAGTACGACTCGGATACCATAAGCGAAATATCTCTGAAACTTGCTCAAGAAAGCACCACAAAACGAACAGCGGAAAGACTATCTCGCTTGCTGGGAAGCAATTTTGTGGTCAAAGACCGGGAACAACAGCACCCCGACATCTTCCGAATCAATAAGATCGAAAAATGGATCTCCTTTTCCATCCTTCTGTTCGTACTCCTGCTCTCTCTGTTTAGCATTGTAAGCACATTAGGGATGCTTATCATCGAGAAGCGTAAAGACACAGAAACGCTCAGAGCATTGGGTGCAGAAAAGTGGATGACCAGAAGTATCGTCATCACGGAAGGGTTTATACTCTCCTTTATGGGAGGTGTTATAGGAATAGCCACAGGTATCTTTCTGGTGGGCTTACAGGCACAGTTCGGTTTTGTAAAGCTTGCCACCTCGAACAGTGGAGCTTTTCTCATAGACTCTTATCCGGTAGAGTTGAGATTCTTGGATATTGTTGTCTCCATTTTCACGATCTTATTGGTAGGTTTCTTGAGCAGCCTCATCGCTTACAAGATATTCGGAAACAAAAAAAGCTGATCGATACCATTCACTTAAATAACTATATATAGGTATTTTGGGGTATAGACAAAGAAAGTATATTTGAACCATGACAGTAAAACTTTCTGAACTTAAAGAAGGAGAATCCGGTAGTATTGTCGATGTCCGTCTGACCGGGCATTTTAGAAAACGTATTCTCGAAATGGGATTTGTTCCGGGGCAGGATGTTCTGGTCGTTCGTAATGCTCCGCTACAAGACCCGATAGAGTACAAGGTAATGAACTATGAGGTCTCTCTTCGTAGAAAAGAGGCTCAACATATCTATGTAAATAAGAGTTTAAGCAAGGAGCACAGCACCAACGCATCGGCTCCTGTCGTTAAGCACGACCCCAATATCCATCCCGATATTTTAGGGAATGGGACAAAAAAAGAGATCCCTGCCGATACAAAAATCTCCGTCGCATTTTTAGGCAATCCGAACTGCGGAAAAACCTCTCTGTTTAATGCTTGTTGCGGAACACACGAACACGTGGGCAACTATTCCGGTGTTACGGTCGATGCCAAGCATGGCAAGTATAAAACAGGCGACATAAACTTCGACATCATAGACCTTCCCGGTACTTACTCTCTCTCCTCATACAGCCCGGAAGAGAAATATATAGAGGACTTCCTTTCGGGAGATAAGCGACCGGATGTTATCGTGAATGTCATCAGTGCCACCAATTTGGAGAGACACCTTTATCTCACAACCCAACTGCTTGAGACGGGTATCCCCATGGTTATCGCTCTGAATATGTTCGATGAGTTTGAAGCCAGTGGCAGCAAGCTCAACATACCCTTGTTGTCCCAGCTGTTAGGGACGCCGGTTGTTCCGACCGTAGCGAGAAAAGGAGAGGGAAAAGAGGAGCTGTTCAACTGTGTTCACATGGTCTATGCCGGCTCTTGCACCCTTCAGCGCAAAGTGCCTATGCCTTACTCTCTGGAGATCGTCAAGCATCGGGACGAGTTAGCCGAGTTTATACGACAGGCAACAGCAGATCAGCCACACCTTTCATGGTGTCATGGTGCCGAAGAGTATATTGCCATAAAACTCTTGGAAGGTGATCCTCTCTACACCGGCAAGGTGGAAAAAGAGATCCCGAAAGGCGGTTTTCTGCTCACCAAAGCAAGATACATCTCTAAAACATACTCCGAAAGCTACTCTCGACACCTCTCGGATGTAATCACCGATACCCGCTACGGATTTATCAATGGTGCGTTAAGAGAGACGCTCGACTCGAAAGTGGATCACCTCAAAGGCAGAGATCAAAAGATAGACTACTGGCTCACGCATCGTATTTGGGGCTTCCCTATCTTCTTACTTTTTATGTACCTGATGTTCCAAACGACATTCACATTGGGAGAATACCCTATGGAATGGATAGAAGCAGGTGTCGCGTGGCTGGGAGAAGCGGTACGAGCCATTCTTCCGGAAGGAGCTCTTCAAGATCTTATCTGCGATGGTATCATCGGAGGAGTAGGGGGCGTCATAGTTTTTCTGCCCAATATCATGATCCTCTATGTCTTTATATCCTTTATGGAAGACACCGGGTATATGGCGCGGGCAGCCTTTATCATGGACAAGCTAATGCACTCCATGGGCATTCATGGGAAGAGTTTCATCCCCCTTATCATGGGCTTCGGATGCAATGTTCCGGCTATCATGGCAACCAGAACGATAGAGAGCAAAAACAGCAGACTCATCACGATGCTGATACTTCCCTTTATGAGTTGCAGCGCAAGGCTTCCGGTCTACATTCTACTCACGGGTGCGTTCTTCAGTGCCTACGCCGGGACTGTGGTTTTCTCCATCTACATTATAGGTATACTGCTTGCACTGCTCACGGCATTCTTCCTCAGAAAATTCTTTATCAAGGAAGAAGATGTGCCTTTCGTTATGGAGCTACCTCCTTATCGCCTTCCCACCACTCAGAGTATTCTGTTGCACATGTGGGATAAAGCTAAGCAGTATCTCACCAAAATGGGTACCACCATTCTGCTTGCATCCATTGTGATATGGTGTTTAAGCTACTTCCCAAGAGGAAACGAAGCAGACATTGCAACGGGTATAGAGCAGATGAAAGCAGAGAACAACACGCTCCAAGATCTCTCTGACGATCAGTTGGCATCCATGTATCAGCAGGAAAACTCTTACATAGGCAAGATGGGAAAAGCTCTCCAACCGATATTCTCACCCATGGATTACGATTGGAAGCTGACCATGGCACTGCTTAGCGGACTGCCTGCCAAGGAAGTTGTGGTAAGTACTATGGGAGTGTTGTACACCGGAGACATGGAAAACGAAGCCGGACTACAGGACAGGCTTTCTCAAGCCACACTTTCCGACGGTTCTCCCGCCTATACTCCGGTGATGATGTTCTCCTTCATGCTGTTTGTTCTGGTCTATTTCCCCTGTATTGCAACGATAGTTGCGATCGGCAGAGAGAGCGGCAGCGCAAAGTGGGCACTCTTTAGCATGATATATTCCTGCTCTTTGGCTTGGTTGGTAGCCTTTACTGCCACACTGGTCGGAAAGCTATTCACATAGTCCTTATTCCTATAACCATGCTTCAAGACATTATAGTATATATCATCATAGGTGTTGTAACGCTCATTCTGCTACGGAATGCGGCGAAGCTTTTCAAGGCTCCGAAAGAGAACGACAAGTGTCCGGGCTGCAATGCTTGCGATATAGGCAAAAAGAGCCATAAAGGGAAAGAGATTGACAAAAAAGCGGAGTAGAGTTTTGATATATCCTAAAGAATACCTACCTTTGCACCGTCTTTCCTGAAAAGGATAGGGTCGCGTAGCTCAACTGAATAGAGCATCTGACTACGGATCAGAAGGTTACAGGTTTGAATCCTGTCGCGATCACAATTTTTTTGTTGACAATGATTATATCGGTCGCGTAGCTCAACTGAATAGAGCATCTGACTACGGATCAGAAGGTTACAGGTTTGAATCCTGTCGCGATCACACAAAGATTATTGCAGAAAGGCTGCCGAAGATCTCTCTTCGGCAGTCTTTTTTTTCGTTTAACCCGTTTGCAAAATGAGCTAAACACTATTATAAACCGGTCTAAAAGTACATAGAATCCGGATTCAAGGCTTGATTTGTAGAAATCAACATTTGATCTGCACAATTCAAAGCCCGGTCTACAGAAATCGAACTTTGAAAAAGAGTTCCGAACACGATAAACGGAAAATATTAAAGTGGTAAGAGGATATTTCGGAAGCGTTAAAAAGAAAAGTCCGACACCATTGCCGGACTCTCTTTGTCTATCTTTGCAGAGGCGGACTACTCGTTTCGCCTCTTCTCATCCTTTTCTATCTGTTCGGTAGGGCAAACAAAGGTCTTTGCCAAAGCAAAGTTTTCAAGAGCCACATGGCAATACCCTGCGGGATTGGCGGTGAGATACTCTTGATGATACTCCTCTGCACTGAAATAGTTCTTCAACGGCATGCACTCCACAACGATACTCTTCGTGTACTTTTTCTGCAGTAGAGCCAGGCTGTCTGCAATAATAACGGCATCCTTCGGATCTGTATAGTAAACTCCCGTACGGTACTGCGTTCCGACATCTCCACCTTGCTTGTTGAGAGAAGTGGGGTTGATGATGCGATAAAAAGCAGACAGCAGGTAGCTCAAAGCTATTTTGGAGGGGTCGTAAATCACTCTTACGGTCTCCACTGCCTCTGTCCGTCCGCTGCACACCTCCTTATAAGTGGGGGTGGCAATAAGGCTGTTGGCATATCCTACCTGTGTAGAGCAAACGCCGGCAATCTTCTTGATATAGTGCTCCACTCCCCAAAAGCAACCTCCTGCGAGGTATATTTCTCTTGTCTGTTCCATCTGTTTATCTGTTTATATTGGTTTGCTGTATCCGGCAGGAGCTTTAGGATTGTAGTGAATATCAAAGCACGCTGCAACGTTTCGTACAAAAGCATGTGCGCTTTTCTCCATGACAATCTCTCCGGTATCTTCATCCACCGAGCAGAGGCCGTCCTCCGCCATCTCTTTTAGAGCATCATACTTGAGAAATGATATGGTATGCAGGCTATCCGTATCTATGCCGAAATCGGAAAGTATCCGAACAGGATTGCAGCGATAGTTGCACATCAGTTCGGTAATGATCTCTTTAATAACCTGCTCTTCTTCGGTAAGGCTGTACCCGGTAACCACGGGAAGCGTATCACGATTCAGGAATGAGTAGTAGGTCGAAATATCTTTACAGTTTTGGGCGTATGAGCCGTAAAGCTGAGAGATGCCTGTAATGCCCAAAGCATAGACCTGTCCGGTGATCTCTTTTGTGCAGTAGCCTTGAAAGTTTCGATGCAGACTCCCCTCTTGAAGAGCCATGGCAAGAGCGTCTGTGGGAAGGACAAAGTGGTCCAGACCAATCTGTACATAACCTCTTTCCAAAGCGACACCCAATGCTTTGGAGTACATCACGGCTTTCTCCTGCGGGGTAGGCAGCCCCACTCTTTCCAATGCTTTCTGTATGGGATGAACCCATGGAACGTGAGCATAAGAAAAGGTTACGACTCTGTCCGGTCTCAGATCCAACACCGCTTCGATGGTTTTACCGAACGACTCTGCCGTCTGCAACGGAAGACCGTATATAAGATCTATGTTGATCTCGATACCATTGGAACGCAGGAGAGAGACAATCTCGTGAAGAGGGAGCTTGCTCTCTGTCCGTTTTACCTGCCGTAAGACTTTGCTGTCTATATCCTGAATACCGATGCTCATCCTCGTAAATCCCATATCTATAAGGCTTTTCCAAGCCTGCTCATCCAGGTATCCGGGATGACATTCGATAGCCACCTCTGCTTCGGGTGCGATGACAAACTTCGATCGTATCGCTTCCAAAATTTTCTTTATATCGTTCAATGGGATAGAGGTCGGCGATCCGCCACCGAAATGGATCTGATAAACCTTTCGGAGAGGGTCTATCTTTTGAGACAACAGCTCCAATTCTTTGAGAAGATAGTCCACATAAAGAGCCACCCCATCCCCCTCTTTCGGCATCACTTGCTTATTACAACCGCAATAGAGACACAAGCTGTTGCAGAACGGAATGTGTATGTAGAAGGAGAGTTTGTCCGTACCATTACTATTGGAAAGCAACAGATCTGTCTCGTACCGCACAGAATCGTACAAAGGAGAGAACAGATTTGCCGGCGGATAGCTGGTATATCGTGGAACAGGAATATTATATTTATTTAGAATTTCTGCTTTCATCGACACGAAGGTACATATTTTTAATATATCTACAGCCTTGAGTATAAAGGAGAAAAAGGAGTATTTATCCCCGAAAAAGAGCAAGAATAAAGCTCCTATACTCATTTTTTGCTACATTTGTAGGGAGAAGAGTAGTGCGGTAGAAGCAGAGCAACAAAGCTTTCGGACTCTTTGCCGGAGTTTTGCTCCGCTGATGTGTCGCAAATTCAATCTCATCAACACCTCTTTTTCACTTTCAACCATGATGGTTAAAAGATAAGAGGAGACAAAACAAATGGATATTTATAACATCTAAATAACAGAAAAACAGAGCTATGAAGAGAAAAATGACGCTAATTTCATTTGCTTGGGTCCTTTTGGCATCCATGAGTTTTGGTGTTTATGCCGCAACAGAGGAGACTGTTGGTACAGTAGAAGAAACTCAGACACCTCCTTCTCAACCGGCGAAGAAGAGACAATACACCATCATCGTGGGTGATACGGATAAAGAGACCACATACTCTCACCGAGAGAGAAGATTGGTTATGGGAAAAGACATTACCGGAAGAAGAGATATGTATCGCGGACATTCCAAGACAGCGCATTTCAGTGGCTTCGGAATAGGCTTCATATCTATGAGTCCTATGGATGACAGCGGTAAGGATATGGCGAGAAATGTGGATATGTCTTCGTCTTTGAAGTACGATCTCTCTTTCTTTGATGTCAAATATTCATTGGGAGCGAATAATCTTAGCTTTGTCAGCGGTTTGGGTATCGAGTTCAACTCCATCCACTTTACCAAGAACCACTTCTTGAACTTTGCCAAAAATCAAGCATTCGTTACCGATGACATCCCGGCAGGCAAGAATATGTCCAATGCGAGATTTCATACGACATACCTGAAAATCCCTGCTCTCATAGAGGTAAACAGCGGTAAGCGACACGGGACATCATCACCGATGTTCTTCAACTTCGGTGTTTTGTTCAAGGTAAAGACAGCTTCTAGCTCGAAAGTTTGGTGGGCAGCATCGGAAGAGAATCACTCTGCATCCAAGCAGATCATAGATAAAGGCTTGGGACTAAGACCTGTACACCTCGACTTTATCGTCCAGGCAGGTATAGGCAACTTCGGTCTTTTTGCAACCTACTCCCCTATCTCTCCTTTCCAAAAAGATTTCGGACCGAATGTTTCGACATTCAGCACAGGTCTGAAGCTCTATTTCTCCCAATGGTAAACCGATCATGCAAAGAGTAGTACTACATCTGCAGCGCTGTCTGTTCAAGCATCCGTGTGTGGTGGTACCACAGTTGGGTGCATTCATAAAAGCCGAAGAGCACTCTTCCACAGGAGGCATGCTCGGACCGGGTAAGGTATCACTCTGCTTCAATGCCGAGTTGAAACACGTCTCGGACGGTATTCTGATACACAGCTATGTCGCTCGGTACGGCATAAGTTACAGAAGAGCAGAACAGATGTTGACGAAAGATGTAGAAGCTCTACTGCATCATCTCGGCAGCCGTACCTATGTGGAGCTGGAGGAGATCGGTCGCATTCGCTTGGGACACAGTTCGGAAGGAGCCACTCCTATATTTGAACCGAATCCGCACCATCCGTTTGCAACAAATCTGTACAGCCTTACCGATATTGCTTCTCTGCCCAAGCTGCTTGTTATGGGAGAAGAGACGAAAGAGGTGGCAGATAACACCTATTATCTGCCTATCAATGTGAAAGCATTGAAGTACTTTACTGCCGCCATGGTGATCTTAACGTTGGGTCTGCTGATGCCGTTCCGCGCTGTGGAGACCGAGATGAAAGAGTACCAAGCCGGTTTTGTGCCTCACTTCCTGACAGAGAAAACAGCTGAAACGACAAAAGCGGAAGAACCCGCAGTACCGGTAGAAGCGGAAGCAGTAACCGAAGAAAAGAGCGTGGAAGCTCCTAAGGAGACTCACGTGGAGAGTAACAGATTTCTTGTGGTAATAGCCACACTCTCCACAGAAAAACAGGTGGAAGAGTTTGTCGGCCACCATAAGCTGAACGACTATCCGGAGTTTGGCATAGACCGCAGAGGCAAATCGTACAGACTCTATCTCGGCAACTTTGCCTCCCAAGAGGAGGCTCTGAACAAGATGAGAGAGCTTCATCGGGAGAAGAGATTCAAAGACGCCTGGATATATAAGACGAAATAACTCTATTGAAGTACAAATAAAAAGCTGTGCCGAAGGGATCCCTTCGGCACAGCTTTTCGTTTATAGTCCCGACCAAACGGGATTGTCCTAAAAGTAATACGAGAAATCCAGTCTTACGGAACGTACTCTCAAAGGATAAGATGCCGAATGAGACTGTAAAGCATCATGAACGGTGTAGGCAAAAACACTCTTGTTCAGAAGGTTTTCCACGACAAAAGAGAGAATATATTTATCATACTTATATCGGGCAATACCACCCAACAAATTTCCATGGGCATAGAAAAAAATTTTCGTGGCCAAGAAAAAAAATTTCCATGGGCATAGAAAAAAATTTTCATGGGCATAGAAAAAAATTTCTATGGGCATAGAAAAAAATTTCCATGGGCATAGAAAAAAATTTCCATGGGCATAGAAAAAAATTTCCATGCGCACAGAAAAATATTTACGTGCGCACAGAAAAAAAATTTACGTGCGCACAAAAAAATATTTACGTGCGCACAGAAAAAAATTTCTGCATATACGAAAAAAAATTTCTGCATATGCAAAAAAAATTTTTTGCATATGCAGAAATTTATCCGCGTGCGCACAGAAAAAAAGTTTCGTGAGCTTGGAAGTATTTTTCCGTACTCACGAAACTTTTCACGCGTTGCGAAAGGAGTGTCAAAACATCCTCTTATTTTTTGATTTTCAATGGCTTATATCAGCTCCTTCGTGCCTTTCCCACGAAAGCCGGGGAGCCTTTCAGGCAGAGTGCTCTGCGCACCTCTCGGAGCGGGAGGGGCTATCTGTTCGGCTTCAACAGCTCCGGGCGTAGCAGACGGGTGCGCTCTTCGGCTTGTCGGAGACGCCACTCGGCGATTTTTGCCTCATGCCCGGAGAGAAGAATGTCGGGCACTTTCCAGCCGTTGTAGTCCGCAGGGCGGGTATAGACCGGTGCGGAGAGGAGCCCGTCCTGAAAGCTGTCCGAGAGCGCGCTCTGCTCGTCGCCTATGACTCCCGGTATGAGCCGAACCACCGCGTCCGCGATGATGGCTGCCGGCATCTCCCCTCCGGTGAGGACATAGTCGCCCACCGAAATCTCTTTCGTGATGAGATGCTCGCGGATCCGGTGGTCTATCCCTTTGTAGTGTCCGCAGAGAATGATGATGTTCTGCAGCAAAGAGAGTTTGTTTGCCAACGGCTGCGAAAAAAGTTCGCCGTCGGGAGAGGTGAAGATCACTTCGTCGTACGCCCGTTGGCTCTTCAAGTGGGAGATGGCACGATCGACAGGCTCGACCTGAATCACCATGCCGGCTTCTCCTCCGAACGGGTAGTCGTCCACCCGTTTCCACCTGTTCGTGGAGTAGTCCCTGAGGTTGTGGAGGTGTATCTCCGCCAGACCTTTGTCCTGTGCGCGCTTGAGGATGGAGGTGTTGACGCATCCGTCTATCATCTCCGGTATCACTGTGATAATATCTATCCGCATGAGAAACAGTTTTTTTCTGTGGGTCGTCTTATTTCATGTTACAGAGATAGGCATCGAAGGTACGCACGCCCGGCTTTCGCTCGCCGCCTATCATCAGAAGCTCGTCTCCCTTGGCAGCCAAAACGGCTCCCGCGGTGGAGAAGATCGCAGAGTCTTTCAAGATGTTCCAGCGATCCTGCCTGTGGTCGTACCGGAGCAGACGCGGCGAGAAGCGGTAGCGGCTCTCCGGCTGCAAGAGGTAAGCGCGGTGCTCTTCCTTCAGCCTCGCCTCCGCCTCGGCATCCCGACGGAATACCGCCTTCTTCAGAAGATAACCGCGAGAGATGGCGTCCTGAAACAGCACGGGATCGACACCGCCGACAGCATAAACCGCCCCGGAAACTTGGTCTTGTGCCACGGCGACACCGATGAAGCTGAGCGGAGAACCGGGCATCGCTTCGGGAGCGTTCAGCTTCTCCCAGCTCTTCGGAGCACTCAGGTTGAGCTTCCATGCCGTCCTGTGAACGTAAGGCTCTTCTCCCGGAATCCGCACATCGCCACCGGGGAAAAAGCCTCCGAAAAGGAACAGATAGCCGTCGATGACAAAGAGATTGGGCTGGAGCCTTGCACCATCGGGCAGAGAAATCACTTTCGTTGTCTCTCCTGATCTCAACGAAAAGGCATAAAGATCCGTCACAAGCTCCCCATCTTTCCATCCGCCCGTGAAATAAAGACTTTTTCCATGCTCCGCCGCCGCACCTTCATACCACCCGAAAGGAAGTGCAAACGGATACTTGGAGAGCCTGATCTCCCCGGTGTCTGTCATCTTGGAGAGCATCATGATCTCACCGGAAGCTCCCCGCTCTCCCACTCCTCCCACAAGCAATAGCATATCTCCCCCGCCGAGAGAGACAGATGCCCCATAAGCAAGAGACTTGGGAAGGAACGAAATGAAAGTTGTCTCCCAACTCTCCCCTTTCCCGGAGAGCGCGTAGAGAGATTTGTAGAAGACTTTCTGTCCGCCGTCTGCCACGGGGATGTCCGGAAAGTTGCACCCGCCACCATATATATATGTATCCCCGACAGCTCCTCCGAACGCTCCGGAAACTCCCTGCAAGAAGCCCGGCTCGGCGTATAACACACTGTCTCTGCTGATCTCTACGGATGAGATGTTCACAACATCGCTATATGACGAAGCCGACCCGCCCTCTCCGCAAGAGAAGAGAGCCAAAGCAAAAGATACGAGCAGCGGTAGGAGTGTCGCCTTTGAGTGTAAGTATTTCATGTCCGAATATCTGAGCGGTAATGCTCCAAGAAGATTTGTTTTTCGAGTGTAAGCCGAAGCCGTTACGAGCTAAGCGCTTCCTTTTCCGATCTTTCTCAGATCGAGTTTCTTTTTCGATGCCTGATTGAAATGGTCGTCTGCATGGTACGAAGAACGCACGAGCGGTCCGCTCTCCACGTGAGTGATGCCGAGACTCTCTCCGAGCTGCTTATAGCGTGCAAACCGGTCGGGATGCACATACTCTTTCACTTCGATGTGCCTCGATGTCGGTTGCAGATACTGCCCGATGGTCAGGGTAGATACTCCGATCGCCGCAATATCTTTCATCAGCTCCACAACCTCTTCTTCTGTCTCTCCCAACCCTACCATGATTCCCGTTTTGGCTATGGCGCCTCTGTCGACAATCTGCTTCAAGACCTTCATACTGCAATCGTAGGTAGCGCGATGTCTGACCTGCGGTGTGAGTCTCCGAACAGTCTCAAGATTATGTCCGATCACGTCCGGTGCTGTCTCTATGACCATATCCACACACGCCTCGTCTCCCTGAAAGTCCGGAATCAACACCTCTATCTTAGTCTCCGGAGAGCGTTTGCGTATCTCGTTGATGCAGCTCGCCCAGTGTCCGGCTCCATAATCCGGCAGATCGTCTCTATCCACGGATGTGATGACTGCGTACTTCAACTTCATCTGCGAAACAGAAGCCGCAAGTCTTAAAGGCTCTACCGGATCGGGCGGAGAATCGGGCTTTCCGCTCTGAGTGGCACAGAAACGACACGCACGAGTACAGACATTGCCACAGATCATAAACGTAGCTGTCCCTCTGCTCCAGCACTCTGCCTGATTCGGGCACTTTCCGCTTGCGCAGATCGTATTGAGCGCTCCCTGAGAAATGGTTCGTCCGGTGTGCGTGTAGCTGTCTATGCTGGCTCTGCTGATTTTGAGCCATTCGGGTTTACGTATATATGTTCTTCCTGTTTTCTTTTCTACCATTTTCGGAATTAAAGAGATCTGTTCAAAAATCTTAGAATACTGTTGTAGAGATGCTTTCTCGTATTCCCTCCGTAGATACTGTGGTTGCGATCCTTATATATCAGCATCTCGAAGTATTTATCCTCCTGCACAAGAGCCTCCACATACTGCATTGTATTTTGGACATGCACGTTGTCATCCGCAGAGCCGTGTACGATAAGAAGATTTCCGGTATGATTCGCTGCTCGCGTCATGACGGAAGTACGGTCATATCCGGAGTTGTTTTCCTGCGGAGTACGCATGAAACGTTCCGTATAGGTCGTATCATACAGACGCCATGATGTAGGAGGAGCTATCGCTATACCTGCCTTGAACACGGGAGAGGTGTGAGACATCGCCATGAGAGTAGTATATCCGCCGAAACTCCAGCCCCAGATAGCCATTCTATCTTCATCTATATACGGGAAGAACTTGGCCGTGGCGGTGGCTCCTTCGCACTGGTCTTGCGACTCAAGGAGACCAAGATTGAGATATGTACACTTTTGGAACTCTGCTCCTCGTCCTCCCGTTCCTCTTCCATCAAGAGAGACCACTACGTAGCCGTTCTCAGGGAGCACGTATTCCCAGTCGAACTTAAATCTGTTCTGCACCTCTTGAGAGCCCGGACCACTGTATTGTGTAAACAGAGCAGGATATTTCTTTCCCGGCTCCATATTCTTAGGTGTGATGATATATCCGTTGAGGGTTACTCCGGAAGCGGTGGTTACTTGGAAGAATCTCTTTTGAGCGAACGAATACTGTGTCATCTCATGTTTAAGCTCCGCATTATCTTCGAGCAGCACCATCTCTTTGGCATCCTTCGTTCTGTTGAGCGAGTATCGTGCAGGAGTTTCCATGTCCGACGAAGTGAGCAGATAATAGCTCATATCTTTGCTGAACACGGCTCTGCTGTTTCCTTTTTCCGGAGAGAGAGTACGGCTCTTTCCGTTCTTCAGATTCGTTGCCACTATTATCCTGTCCATAGGGGTCGGATAAGCCATAGCATAGATTGCTTCTCCCTGATTCGACACACCGTAAAAGGCCGTAACATCTGCATTGTCTCTGCTGATCTTCTTCTGAACAGCACCTTGTTTGGAATAGAGATAGAGCTGATTATAGCCGCTTTTATCATTAACATAAGTAAATCCGTTCGAAGTATATGCGAGCTGTCTTGCCCATTCCGGGTCTATGTATCTCTCGCTCTTTTCTTCAAGGAGCAGCTTCGAGAGTCCGCTCTTCGGATTCACGGTAAAGAGTCGGAAGTGGGTCTGATTCCTGTTGAGCGTAAACACCTGAAGTGCACCGTGAGCATAATCCAAGCGAGGGATATAGTACTCACCGCGAATCGGCAGTTCTATCACCTCCGTTTTTTTGGAACGAATATCGAACGAACGCAAAGAGATCTCTGCGTTTCTCTCTCCCGGCTTAGGATATTTGTAGCGATAATCCTCAGGATAAAGCCTGTTTCCAAAGATCTGCATATTGTAGAGAGGTACTTTCGACTCATCCGTTCGCACAAATATGAGCTGTTCCGAAGAGTCTGCCCACTGCATAAGGTTCGTGGCATAGAGCTCCTCCTCATAGACCCAGTCCGTCGTCCCGTTCAGAATCGCGTTCGGCTTACCATCGGTTGTTACGGCAGACTCGGTATTGTAGTCGAACTTCGCAACATATATATTATTATCCTCCTTCACGAAAGCGCACATCCGTCCATCCGGAGAGAGTGTCGGGATGCGCACCTTTCCTTCGGAAGCAGACAGAGGCTGCACCAGATTCCGCCTCACATCATACCGGAACGCATTAAACTTCCGACTCCTTCTATATATATACTCCGTATCCTTAAACAGCAGGATCTGCAAACCGTTCGGAGCTATCACATAATCGTCAAACGTCTCAAACTCGCACTCTCTTGCCGTTTTCGTATAAAAGAGCGTATCCACCACCTTTCCTGTGGAATAGCTGCACTTCAGCACGGCTCTGTGATCCCGGCTCACCACGGAATAATGCGCTCCATCCTCCATGGGACGAAATCCCGCACCGGCACTCTTAGCCGAGAACGTTCCGTTCGTGATCGAATCTATCGTAAGCTGCTTCCCTCCGTTCTGTCCGTAAGAGAGCTGAATCGCTCCTGCCGCAACCAATGCGAGTACCGCTAACTTTCTTCTCATAACTACTATTTCTCTGATATTATCAATAAAAACCATGCGTCAAATAGACGAAAACAAAGATAGCAATAATGCCCCAATCTCAATGGAATGCACTCCCCACTCCTCCCCCACTTACGGAAGAATACAAAGCCTCTCTCCATCTCCCGAAAGAGACCGTCCTGCCCTCTTCCGTACAAGCCGACAATCAAGACAAAGATTGATAATTACCAATCCGAGAAACGGTAATTACCAATCCGAGAAACGGTAATTACCAAAACAAGAAACAGTAATTACCAATCCACAAAACAGTAATTACCAATCCACAAAACAGTAATTACCAATCTACAAAACAGTAATTACCAATCTACGAAATGATAATTATCAACCTTAAAAATGATAATTACCAATCCGATAATCACAAATCCCCAAATGATAAGGACTAATTTTCAAAAAGAGCCTGAGAGTAGCTATTTACTCTCAGGCTCTGTGTATTGGTACGCTATCGACTAACGTTGCCCTATTCGATCAGGCATCTATATTCGCATAGTCCGCATTCGCCGTAATAAAGTCGCGACGAGGAGCAACATCTTCTCCCATCAACATGGAAAACACAACGTCCGCCTCAACCGCATTGTCTATCGTGATCTGCTTGAGAAGACGGTTGTCCGGGTCCATCGTTGTCTCCCAGAGCTGCTCGGCATCCATCTCTCCAAGACCTTTGTAACGCTGTGTAACGACTTTCGACTCGTTTCCTTCCGCATACTTCTGAATGAACTCCATCCGTTGGCGATCGTCCCAGCAGTACTCCACGACATCTCCCATCTTGCACTGATAAAGCGGTGGTGTGGCAAGGTAAATGCAACCACGCTCCACAAGGACACGCATGTGGCGGAAGAAGAACGTAAGGATAAGCGTGGCAATGTGGCTTCCATCCACATCGGCATCCGTCATGATGATCACCTTGTTGTACCTCAGCTTCGAGATGTTGAGTGCCTTGGGATCTTCTTCCGTGCCGATGGTTACTCCCAACGCAGTGTACATGGCTCGTATCTCATCACTTTCCAAGACACGGTGCGGCATGGCTTTCTCTACGTTCAGAATCTTTCCGCGCAACGGAAGGATGGCTTGAAACATAGAGTCCCGACCTTGCTTTGCAGTACCGCCCGCCGAGTCTCCCTCGACAAGGAACAGCTCACAACGTGCAGGATCTTTGCTTCTACAATCCGACAGTTTGCCCGGAAGTCCTCCTCCGAACATAGGCGTCTTGCGCTGTACCATCTCTCTTGCCTTGCGAGCAGCGATACGTGCCTTTGCCGCCAATACGACCTTGTCCACTATCATCTTCGCTTGCTTGGGGTTCTCTTCCAGGTAGTGTCCCAGAGCTTCCCCCACTGCGGTATCCACTGCACCGGCTACTTCGGAGTTGCCAAGCTTGGTCTTTGTCTGTCCTTCAAACTGAGGCTCCGCAACCTTGATGGATATGACTGCCGTGATACCTTCGCGAAAGTCGTCTCCAGAAACATCTATCTTCTCTTTCTCAAGGATCTTGGACTCCTCCGCATACTTCTTCAGCGTTCTTGTCAAAGCGCGTCTGAAGCCGGCAAGATGCGTTCCACCCTCTATCGTGTTGATGTTGTTCACATAAGAGTAGACATTCTCGTTATAGGAAGTATTATAGGTCATCGCCACCTCCACAGGTATATCCTGCTTCTCGGTAACGATGTGTATGACATCGTCTATGAGAGGCTCTTTGTTGGAGTCGAGGTAGGAAACAAACTCCTTGAGTCCGTTCTCGCTGTAAAAGATCTCTTTCTTAGGATTTCCGTCCTCATCTCTGTGGCGATAGTCTGTAAGGGTCAGCGTAATGCCGGCATTAAGGAAAGCCAACTCACGAAGACGATCGGAAAGTGTCTTATAGCTGTATTCGGTGGTGATGAAGATAGTGTCGTCCGGTTTGAAGTAGATAGTCGTACCGGTCTCTGTACTCTCTCCTATCACCTTCACATCATCGGCAGGAACACCTCGGTGATACTCTTGCATATAAACCTTCCCCTCTCTCTTCACTTCCGCTCTAAGGGTTGTCGATAGCGCATTTACGCAAGAAACCCCCACTCCGTGAAGTCCTCCGGAAACTTTATAAGAGCCTTTGTCGAACTTTCCTCCCGCATGGAGCACCGTCAGTACAACTTCCAAGGCACTCTTTCCCTCTTTCTCGTGCAGATCCACAGGGATACCTCTACCATTGTCATGGACTGAGATGGAGTTGTCTTCGTTGATCTCAACATCTACTTTATCGCAATAGCCTGCCAGTGCTTCGTCTATGGAGTTGTCCACCACCTCGTACACCAAGTGGTGCAAACCTTTCTCTCCAATGTCTCCAATATACATTGCAGGACGCATACGAACGGCTTCGAGCCCTTCGAGAACCTGAATGTTACTTGCGCCATAGTTGGCAGCTTCTTGCCGCATATCTTCAGTCATATATTATTATTCTAAATGAAGTAGTACTTAGTCCGATTTCTTCTTGAAATCTCAAGATACAAAGATAGCAATTTTTCCCACAATTGCGAATGACTTACGGCTCTAAAAACAAGGCGAACCAACCGAAGAAAATCCGATTGGTTCGCCCATTTATATAATCAATTATGCAAAAAAAATCAGAAGGTCCACTTCGCTGCAAGAGTCGGAAGTGCATAGAATTTGTTCGGGTTAAGGAAATTGTAAGAAAGTCTAACCTCTGTACCGAGACTCAAATTGAAATTGTCATGAAATCCGACAAGTTGATTCAAATTGATCCATGCCTGTGGTTCCGAATATACCACCACTCCGTGGCTTTTATCGGAAGCTTTCTTTGTCCAGACATCCACAAATCCGTTCAGGGTAAACACGCGATTCCAGCTGTTCCAACCCCATACGGCAGTAAGCTGCATACCATGATTGGCGTCTTGAACACCCTCTATCGCTTGATCGTAACGGTAGCTGGTGCTTATGCTAAAGTTCTTACTGAAGTCCTTACTTGTCCAAAGGTAAGAAGCACCAACGAGGTAAGCGTTGTTGATGGAGAAGTTTCTATCCACGCCGCCATTGTACTCCAAGTGAAGAGCAACGGGTGCTTTCCAGAACTTCAACTCTCTTGCGATCTCAAAATAAGAGTTTGAGATACCTTTTTCCGTATGAACGAAATCGACAAAAAGGAATGTCTGTCCCCATCTGTCTGCCTTAAAATGTTCTACGGTAGTAACAAAAGAGGGAGTTTTTTCCATATCCTTGTAGAGATGACGCCCTGCTTGATAGTGTGTCTGGATGTTCTGCCCAACGGCTGTAAGGGTTCCCAATAGAAGGGCTACGCCCAAAAGAATTTTCTTCATAAGTATGTATTTATAGTTTGTTTATCCAAATAACAATCCGTTGCAAATTTCGTTTCTATCCTTGAATTATCCAAATCTCCTCCTATTTTTCTCTACGCTCGTTTGGGAAAAGCAGTCTCAGCAGATCCAAACGCTTGATATGGGTCAGAGATTTCCGGATAGCGCCTTTCATCTCCGGCTTGTACCAGAAGAAGTACTGCCTTTGCCGCTCTTTCTGCTCGGATGTAGTAGCGGTGAAGACCCTTTCCATCGTATAAGGATGATACCCTGTGTAGTATATCACAGTGGATACCGTCATGGGTGTAGGCGTAAAGTCTTGCACCTGTTCCAGCTTAAACTGAAGATTTTTAGTGGCTACCGCCAGCTCTGCCATATCTTCTTCCCTGCTTCCTGGATGCGATGATATAAAATAAGGAATCAGCTGTTGCTTGAGACCATACGCTTTATTGATCCGGTCAAACTCCTTTTTGAACGTATAGAAAAGAGAGAAAGAGGGCTTGCGCATCTGCTCCAATACTCTATCCGAAGTGTGTTCCGGCGCCACCTTGAGCCGTCCGGATGTGTGATGAGCTATTACCTCCTCCATATAGGTACGTGCTGCCATCTTCAGCTTTTCATCTTTATACGGATGGAGGAGGAGGTCATATCTTATACCACTCCCGATAAAGCTCTTCTTGACGCCGGGCAAGGCATCCACTTTTTTCAGGATATTATTCAGCGGAGTATGGTCTGCGTTAAGATTCGGACATATATCGGGAAAGATGCAAGAGGGTCTGAGACACTTCTCGCAAGCTTTCAGGTTGCGTCCTTTCATGGCATACATATTTGCACTGGGTCCTCCAAGATCGGAGATATATCCCTTAAAGTCCGGCATGTGAGTGAGACGCTTTGCCTCTTCCAAAATGGAACGTTCACTTCTGGAAACGATAAACTTCCCCTGATGAGCCGAGATGGTACAGAAAGAGCATCCGCCAAAACAGCCACGGTGCATATTCACGGAAAACTTGATCATCTCGTATGCCGGAATGTGTTTACCCTTATACTTCGGATGAGGAAGCCGTGTATAAGGAAGATCGAAAGACTCATCCAACTCCTCCGAAGTCATAACGGGATAAGGCGGATTGACCACTATGTATCCCTCCCCTACCGGCTCTATCAACCTTTTAGCCTTGACGGCATTGCTCTGCTCCTCTATATGTTTGAAGTTGGCTGCATGTTTCTTTTTCGATGCCAACGCCTCCTCGTAGCTGTGAAGCACTATATCATCGCTATCGGGAGCGGGGGTATACGCGCCTTTTTCCAAGTAAGCAAGCTGAGGAATCTTCTTCATCTCCTCGATGCTTCTCCCTTCGGCATAAGCATCAGCCAGCTCCACGATAGGCTTCTCCCCCATACCGTAAATGAGGAAATCTATCGGAGCCATCACCGGCATACCGGGAAGAAGTTTGTCTTGCCAGTAGTCGTAATGCGCCACACGCCTCAACGATGCCTCTATACCGCCTGCCACGATCGGAACATCGGGGTACAGCTCTCTCAAAATCTTGGAATAGACGATGGTCGGATAGTCCGGACGCATATCCGATCTGCCGTCCGGCGTATAGGCATCATTGCTACGAAGTCTTTTGGCAGCGGTATAATGGTTGATCATAGAGTCCATTGCACCGGGCGATATACCGAAAAACAGGCGAGGCCGTCCGAGCTTCTTGAAGTCTCTGAGGTCGTCTCGCCAGTTGGGTTGCGGTACTATCGCCACTTTGTAGCCGTGCTTTTGGAGGATGCGACCAATGACCGCCATTCCGAACGAAGGGTGGTCGATGTATGCATCACCGGCAAAAAGGATGACATCAAGGGTGTCCCATCCCAGTCTTTCCACCTCCTTCTTGGTTGTCGGAAGCCATAAAGAGGGATCGGTAGGATTCTCTTTCTTCAAATTCTCTACTTCTATATCGGTCTAAAATCAGTAGCGGGTGATGATGCCACCCTTTTTGGTATCTGTTGTTGTCGTAGCACTTCCACCGTAATGCTTGAGTGCTTCGGGCAGATACTTATTGATGGCATCTATCCTCTTCTTGTCCGAAGGGTGAGTGCTAAGCATATCGGAGGTCTCTTTGGCTCCTTTGCTCTGCGACATCTTCTCCCAAAACGTTACAGCCATACGAGGGTTATACCCTGCCATTGCCATGAGTGTAAGCCCGATTCTGTCGCTTTCGTACTCGTGTGTACGGCTGTAAGGAAGCATAATAGCCACATTGCTACCGATACCGTACACAGCTCCTGCTACGGCTCTTACCGCTGCGCTCTGCCTGCCAACGGCTAAGCTGAGAGCCTCGGCACCGAGTTGCTGAACAAGAGCCTGCGACATCCGTTCATTGGAATGCTTTGCCAGTGCATGCGCAACCTCATGAGCCATCACCGTAGCCAGTTCATCGTCGGTGGGAGCAAAGCGAAGAATGCCTTCATAAACGACAATCTTCCCTCCCGGCATACAGAATGCGTTGGCCTGATTGGAGGCTACAAGGTTGAACTCCCATCTGTACTGCGATACTTCCGAACCCAGTCCGGCATTTCTAAGGTAAGCCTCTGCCGCCCTGGCAATCCTGTTCCCCACCTCTAACACTCGTCTTGTCTGTGCGGCATTTTTGGAGATAGGAGCTTGAGCGATAAACTCTCTGTACTGATTGGAGCTGAGAGAGAAGATCTGCTGATCCGAAACCAGGTTGAGCTGCTTCCTTCCCGTGAGCGGAACGGTAGAGCATCCCAGCAGAAGCACTCCCATAAGACAAGCCATGGAGAGCTGTTGCACTCTTTCGATATATCTGTTTCTCTTCATTTTATGATTGCTTTGCTTTATTCAAATACGACATCACAGAACGATACAAATGTAACTAAAAAAAATAAGTAACCCGCACGGCATCACCGCTCATGCCGATATAGATATTGAGAGGGCACTCTCCAAAAGAGTTTTCGCGCTCCTCATCTGTTCCGTCATAAACCCTCCTCCACTCCCCCATCACAGCTGTCTCAAACTCCCAAAGGGTCTGCAAAATCTCTTGAAGCCGTCAACAAAATTCATTAAACAGGGACAAAAATCGCTCTGATGCCTTATAGAGTTGGAAATCAAGAGCCGATGGATACAAATCGAGCCTTGATCTCCCAAAATCAAGATTTGATTGCTATAAACCGGAGCACGATTTCAAGATTTTATAAGGTTTAAGAGAAGATCCGAACAGGTTAAAAAGAAGATCCGAAAGCGTTAAAATAAAACTCCCGACGAGGTCTGAATAAAATAGGACAAAAAAGGCCGGATCTCCTGCAAGCATCCTGCCGGCAGCCATACCATAAGAGTTGCCGGACAGAAAGAGCTCCCTAAAGAGGGCAATACAATGTGGCTTTGCACGATCCTATTTCCGGAATGATGTATGTAAAGCACCGGAAAGCTGTTTTTTCTGTATATTTGCTTGTTGAATACCGAATTGCAAACAAGGAAAGTTGTAAGAGAGAACAGATGCTTGGCTTACTAAAAAAAAAGATAGAAGAAGTAGGACAATACTTCTTGCTGATGAAGCGGGTTTTTGAGAGGCCTGACAAGTTTCGTATGTTCCTTCGGGAGATGCTGAAGGAGATGTACAAGCTGGGATATGATTCTCTTTGGATCGTCATCATTATATCTTTCTTCATCGGAGCTGTAATAACCATTCAGTTGGGACTGAACCTCACATCGCCTCTGATACCCAAGTTTACCATCGGGTTCACAACGAGAGAGATAGTGCTGTTGGAATTTTCTTCCACCGTGATGTGCCTTATCCTCGCAGGCAAGATAGGCAGTAGCGTTGCCAGTGAGATAGGAACAATGCGTGTATCGGAGCAGATAGACGCGATAGAAATAATGGGGATAAACTCTGCCAACTTCTTGATTCTTCCGAAGATTGTAGGTATCATGCTCTTCGTTCCGGTATTGGTCTTGATAAGTATGTTTACCGGTATCATCGGTGGCTATATCGCTTGCAGCATCAATCCGGAAATGCCTATCAGTGCATACATTCAGGGGATCCAGTATCTTTTCGAGCCTTATTACCTCTTCTACTCCATGGTCAAGAGCGAAGTGTATGTATTTCTCATCGCTTCCATAGCCGCGTTTTACGGATACTTTGTAAAGGGAGGAGCATTGGAAGTGGGCAAGGCAAGTACCAAAGCGGTGGTATCGAGCAGCATCATGATCCTTGTGGCAGACTTGCTCCTGACCCAACTCATGCTGGTATAGAAGAGCTAAAACGTTAGAATCCGAATAGAGATGATAGAGATAAAAAACGTACAAAAATCTTTTGGCGGAAAGGATGTGTTGAGAGGCATATCCGCTACTTTCGAGTCCGGCAAAACATCTCTGATAATAGGCAAAAGCGGTGCCGGAAAGACTGTACTGCTGAAAAGCATCGTAGGGCTTGTGTTCCCGGACAAAGGCGAGGTGCTATACGATGGCAACTCTATCTATAACCTTTCGGAGAACGAAATGAAGAAGCTGAGACAAGAGGTAGGTATGCTCTTTCAGGGATCGGCTCTGTTCGACAGCATGACAATATTGGAGAATGTGATGTTTCCGCTTGATATGTTCTCTCCACTGCCCAAAGCCCAACGGATAAGTGTGGCAAAAGAGTGTCTTGCCAGGGTTAAGATGGTGGATGCAGGCAAGAAATACCCTGCCGAAGTAAGTGGTGGGATGATGAAGCGAGCAGCCATAGCCAGAGCAATAGCCCTTAAGCCGAAATACCTTTTCTGCGATGAGCCGAACTCCGGACTGGATCCGCAGACCTCTTCGGTTATAGATGATCTTCTGCTCGAAATCACTCACGAGTCCCGCATGACTACTATCATCAACACTCATGATATGAATTCGCTGGAGAAGTTGGGCGAGAAAGTGATATTCGTTCATCGCGGACGCATCGAGTGGGAAGGGAGAGGAAAGGATATCATGAACTCGAACAACGAAAGACTCAAGCAGTTTGTTTTCGTGAACAAAGAATAATGACATAAAACAATAGAGAAATACCATAAAGAGATATAGTATGAACACACATGACAGCGTAGCAGGAAACACCAAGATGGAAAGCGGAGAAGGAAAATCGCTGAACTTCATCGAAGCCATAGTAGAAAAAGATATAAGGGAAGGACTACACGACGGTCGCATACAGACCCGATTTCCTCCGGAACCCAATGGTTACCTTCATATCGGTCATGCCAAAGCGATCTGTATAGATTTCGGTATCGCTGAAAAGTATAATGGTATCTGTAATCTCAGATTCGATGACACCAATCCCATAAAGGAAGATGTGGAGTATGTGGATGCCATAAAAGAAGATATAGAGTGGCTCGGATTCAAATGGGGGGAGATCTTCTACGCATCGGACTACTTCCAACAGCTGTACGACTTCGCCGAAGATCTTATCAAAAAAGGACACGCCTACATCGAGGAGCAGTCCGCAGAGCAGATAGCTGCTCAAAAAGGTACTCCAACCACTCCGGGTATAAACAGTCCGTTCCGCGACAGACCCGTGGAAGAGAGTTTGGATCTATTTAGAAGAATGAACAAAGGAGAGTTTCCGGAAGGTTCTCTGACACTGAGAGCAAAGATAGATATGGCGCATTCCAATATGCACTTTAGGGATCCGATCATCTATCGTATCATCAATGCTCCTCATCATCGTACGGGTACGGCTTGGAAGGTTTATCCTATGTACGACTTTGCTCATGGGCAGTGCGACTATTTTGAAGGTGTTACTCACTCGATATGTACGCTGGAGTTTGTTGTGCACAGACCACTTTACGACTACTTCATAGACCTGCTCATGAAGAGCGATTATCGCCCTCGTCAGTATGAGTTCAACCGTCTCAACCTCACATATACGATGATGAGTAAGCGCAAGCTGCTTCAACTCGTACAGGAGAAAGCCGTTAAGGGATGGGACGATCCTCGTATGCCCACCATCACGGGGCTTAGAAGAAGAGGATATACACCCGAATCCATCCGAAACTTTATAGACAGAATTGGATACACCAAATACGAAGGGGTGGTAGATGTAGGACTGTTGGAGTATGCGGTAAGAGAGGATCTGAACAAGCATGCTACTCGTGTAAGCGTGGTGCTGAACCCCGTTAAGCTGATCATCACCAACTATCCGGAGGATAAGAAAGAGGAGATGGTCGCCATAGACAATCCGGAAGATCCAAACTCCACAACCCATACGGTAACTTTTGCACGCGAGTTGTACATAGAGCAGGAAGACTTTATGGAAAATGCGCCAAAGAAGTATTTCCGTATGACTCCGGGGCAAGATGTGCGTCTTAAAAACGGATACATCGTTACCTGTACCGGCTGCAAGAAGGACGAAACAGGCAAGGTGGTAGAGGTATATGCGGAGTATGATCCAAGCAGCAGGAGTGGATCGGATACTTCAAACCGAAAAGTGAAAGGGACATTGCACTGGGTTGCCGTTGATGATTGTATTGACGTCGAAGTGCGTCTGTATGACAGACTCTTTACGGTAGAGAATCCGTCGGATCCTAAGATTGAAGATTTCAGAGATTATCTCAATCCGGACTCGTTGAAGATCATCACCAATGCCAAAGCGGAAAAGTATTTGGCGGATGCTCAACCCCTGCAACACTTCCAGTTCCAACGCATTGGATACTTCAATGTAGACCCGGATAGCACACCGGATAAAAAGGTCTTTAACCGCACCGTATCGCTAAAAGATACTTGGAGCAAAAAGATAAACTAATAGAAAATCCCATACTAAGAGATAATGAAAACACTGAAATGGATAATGTGGAGCCTCGGTGTCTCTATGCTTTTTTCACTGCAACTCCATGCTCAAAAGAGAACAATAATAGATGAAATAGCTTGGGTGGTGGGAGATGAGACAATCCTGCTATCCGATATAGAGAATCAGCTCATATACCTAAAGCAGAGCGGATCTAAAGTGGATGGCGACCCGATGTGCTTTATTCCCGAACAGATGGCGATACAGAAGCTGTTCTTGAGACAGGCAAAGATAGACAGTATCTCCCCGAACGAGTCTATGGTAATTCAGGCGGCCGAACGCTGGATAAGCCAAAAGATCAATGAAGTGGGGGGAAGAGAAAGACTCGAAGAACTTTTAGGCAGAACCATCTCCCAGATACGTGAAGAGCGTCGCAAGGCACTACGGGAAGAGTCTGTGGTGCAACAGGTACAACAGACCATCATGGGCAATATAAAGGTGTCTCCGTCCGAGGTTAATCGTTTCTATGAAAAGGTAAACAAAGACTCTCTTCCCTTTATGCCGGAAACGGTAGAGGTACAGATCGTAACCATCAAACCCAAGGTGTCGGTAGAGGAGATAGATAAAATCAAAGCCAAACTTCGGTTGTACGCAGCGGAAGTCAATGCCGGCAAGAGAGACTTTTCACTATTGGCCCGGCTCTACTCCCAGGATAAAGGCTCGGCTCTAAAGGGCGGAGAGCTTGGGTTCTATGGTAAAGCGGAGTTGGAACCGGAGTTTGCAAATGTTGCTTTCTCCATGGATCCCAAAAAGGTTTCCCGCATAGTACAGACGAGATATGGCTATCACATCATGCAGTTTATCGAGAAGAAAGGCGATCTTGTGAACGTACGGCACATCATGCTTCGCCCTTCACCTTCCGAAGAAGCAGTTACCGCTGCAACAGCCAGACTCGACTCCATCGCTCACAAAATAGCCGTAGACTCCCTTTCTTTCGCAGATGCCGCAAGGTATCTATCTTATGACGAAGATACGCGAAACAATAGCGGCGTCATGGTAAACAATAAAGCATCCGGCTCCGGACACCTTCAAGGTACAGCCCAATTCCAAATGGAAGATCTTCCACAGGAGATCGGTCCTATCGTCAGCAAAATGAAAGAAGGAGAAGTATCACAGCCGTTTACCTTGGAAGATAAGGATGGCAATACGGTTGTGGCTATTGTGAAGCTGCGCAAACGCAATCCGGGACACAGAGCAAACGTATCTCAGGACTTCCAGATCATCAAAGACTTTGTCTTGCGAGAGAAACAACAACAGGCTCTGAACAAATGGATCCAAGAAAAGCAAGCAGAGACATACATTAAGATAAATCCTAAGTGGCGTCATTGTAAATTCATCTACCCGGGATGGATAAAAGAGTAAGACAGATCGTTTTTTGCTGTATAGCTGCTTTCTTTATTATAGGCGTGGGGGGGGCGACATTGCGTTCCTCCTCTGCTCTGTTGCCCTATTATCAAAACCCTCCGCCCCAACAAAAAAAGAGTCAAGAGGTAGAAAAGATAGAGGCGGAAGCCAGACGATTATGGTACGATAAGGATATCAATCCGGATGCTAAGATATTCACGGGAGATGTCAACTTCTATCATAAAGGAGCAGTAATGAAGTGCGACAGTGCATTGTTGTACGAACAGCGCAACGCCATAGAGTCTTTCGGGAATGTTCATATCGTTCAAGGAGACTCTCTGCACATTACCTGCAACTATCTCGACTACGATGGCATCAGCCTGATAGCTCGTTTGCGTGGCAATGTGATCATGCGACACGGAGAGAATACCCTCTTTACCGACAGTTTGGACTACGACAGAAACATCGGTTTGGGCTACTACTTCGAGGGAGGGACCATAGTGGACTCGCTGAACACACTCACCTCCCAGTACGGAGAGTACTATACGGACAACAAGACAGCCATATTCAAATTTGATGTGAAGCTGGAAAACCCCAACTTCACACTCTATTCCGACAAGCTCTTTTACAATACGGAGACTAAGGTTGCAGATATTAAAAGCCCCTCTCGCATCGTAGGAGACAGCGGATATATCCTCACATCCAAAGGAGTATACGACACTCAAAGAGACATCGCTTACCTTTTGGACAAGAGCAAACTCTATTCAGGCTCTCGCACTGCTACGGGAGACTCTATGGTGTATAGCCGTAGCGAATCTCTGGCAAAGCTCTTCGGGAACGTAGAGCTGAAAGATACAGCCGAAAACGTATCGCTTCACGGAGAGTATGCGGAGTACCATGAAAAAGAGGGCAAAGGCTTGGCAAGAGACAACGCTTACGTGATGGACTTCTCCTCCAAAGACACGCTTTGGGCGCACGCATTGGAGATGCAGCTGATACGAGACACCATCAACGGAGACATTGTAAAGGGCTTGGAGAATGTTCGGATATATCGAAAGGATGTTCAAGCCGTGTCCGACACTCTCCTTTACCGCTCCAAAGACTCCGTTTTGAACCTTCTGGGCAAGCCCATTATATGGAGCGACAGTTCACAAATATCGGGAGACACCATCCGTCTGTTCATGAAAGACGGCAACCCGTACAAGGCACAGATCTCGAACAATGCGTTGGTCTCCATGGAGCTGACCGAGGATCTCTTCTATAACCAAATGGTTGGAAACGAAATCCTTGCCTATTTTAATGACAACAAGATGGACTCTGTCCGAACCAGTGGAAACGCTGAAACCATCTACTATACCGTAGAAGGAGACTCTGTTGTCTCCTCTCAGGTTCGCGTTCAGAGCGCATCCATACTGATGCTGTTCCAGAAAGAGGAGTTGGAGTCTATCTCTTTCCTTGAAAAGACAAAAGGCATCGTCAATCCTATTTTCCTTGTAGAAAGTAAAAATTACAACTTCCCAAACTTCTTCTGGTTTGCTACCGGACGTCCGCTCTTTCCGAAAGATATTTTCCGGACAACCCCAAACAGAGGCAAGAAAGAAGATAAAGAGAAGAAAGAAGAAAGCTCCGGAACAGAGTCTCTCAATATTACTAACAGAGAAGAAGAATCTTAACCATGAAATCTTTTTTTAATCCTCAAAAGCCTAAAAGCTTCAGATACTCCTACATCTATACAGATGTCAGGAAGCAGGAGCTGGAAAAGCGCGTAAGACGCATCCAGAGAGAGCTGAACGGAGACGAGGCCTCTCTTTCTGCGGAAGACTATAAAGATCTCATCGAAGGCTCTATCTCCAAACAGTCCAAGCATCTCCAACGCAGTAAAGACAAGGGACAGAGCAAGGAGAGCCGTGCAAAGTCCAACTGGTGGATGCTTCTTCTTCTTGTGGTGCTTGCTGTGCTCTTTTACGTCCTATATTACAGATAAACCTGCTGTATGAAGAATGTCATCAATCTTCTGCCTGATAATATTGCCAATCAAATAGCAGCCGGAGAGGTCATACAACGACCCGCATCCGTCATAAAGGAATTGGTCGAAAACAGTATAGATGCAGGAGCCACAGAGATAGAGATAGAAGTCTTGGATGCCGGGCGCACCCTTCTCCGCGTTATAGACAACGGGAAGGGGATGTCTCCCATAGATGCCCGAATGGCTTTCGAGAGACACGCCACCAGCAAGATAAAGACAGCCGATGACCTCTTCCGCCTTTGTACTATGGGCTTTCGGGGAGAGGCATTGCCCTCGATAGCAGCCGTGGCAGAGGTGGAGCTTATCACCCGCCAACACGATGAAGATACCGGTGTGCGCATAGAGCTCAAAGGAGGTCGGGTTATCTCCAACGAGATAGCCACTTGTCCCCCCGGATCCATCTTCTCGGTAAAGAACATCTTTCACGAGATACCGGCTCGCCGCAAGTTTCTAAAGACCAACGACACTGAGTTCAGGCGCATACAGACCGAAATATACCGTATTGCCGCAGTCTGCCCACAGATCAGATTTCGCCTCTTGCATCAGGAAAAGGTTATCTTCGACTACCATCCGGGCGAACTTAAAAAGCGTCTCCTCGACCTCTTCGGGCACAGACTGGAGAACAAAATACTCAAGATAGAAGCCGAGACTCCTCTTGTCCGTATCAGCGGATTCACAAGTACGCCATCCGAATGCCGTAAAAGAGGAGCGCAGCAATACTTCTTTGTAAATGACCGATTCATGAAGCACTCCTACTTTCATCGGATGCTCATGAATGCTTATGAGGGAATGATTCCATCGGGAGATATGCCAGACTACTTTATCTACCTCTATGTCGATCCCTCCTCAATAGACGTAAATATTCACCCGACTAAGACCGAAATAAAGTTCGAGAACGAAACCTATATCGGGCAGATACTCAATACCGTCCTTCGAGAGACGCTCATGAAAGGAGCAGTGGCGCATGCCATAGACTTCACTCAAGACAAGATAGACATTCCGAACTATAAATCTCTTTTAGATAACGAGTTGGTAGAACCCAAAATTGGAGGAGAAAACACGGACTATATCCCTTCATTCGACCCGGACGACTATAAAGATTTCGGAGGTTTCGAGTTGGAAAAGGATGTGGAATGGGAAGCCTTCTACAAAGACTTTGAAAAAGATTCCGGCATAACGACATCACCCCCCGGCGGCATCAGACTAAAGAGGCGCACTTCCTCCCTCTCCTCTTCCGTATCACAAGAGCCGGAGACAGCTGCTTCCGTATTCACGTCTCGCTCTTCATCCCTAAAGCCGGACGACACAACACATACAGACTCGCTCCTGACCCCTGCTCCCCAAGAGAGAGAAAGCCTGTCGGATGAGCCGGAGAGAGAGTCTCTCATCATCCTTCGCCAGCGATATATCATCACTATGGATGAGGATAGTCTTTCTATTATAGATGCTCATCAGGCGGCAAGAGCTATTTCGCACCACAAATATATGGCACGTCTTCTTGCCTCTAAGCCGGTATCTCAACCGCTGATGTTCCCTGAACTTCTCACGCTCAACACTCAAGAGGCACATCTTTTACACAGATACATGGATGAATTGAGTGAAGTAGGCTACGACCTTACCGATATGGGAGGGAACACATTCAGCTTGGTAGCCATTCCGGAAGGAATGCCGACAGATCCCGATCTTCTTGTCCAGATACTGTATGAAAGTAAGCACTTGGAAAAGAAATCAAAAGAGATTGTCCTCGAACAGATTGTTACTTCGATGGTAAAAGCTTTACACAAAAGAGTTACACCTATTCTGCGAAAACAGGAAGCACAAAAACTTCTCTACTCCCTACGTAAACTGTCAGAAACCAGAGTTACTTTTGATGGACATACAATCTTTTCTAAAATAACGGCAGAAGAAATACAAAAAAGATTTGGATAAGCAACTCCCTACGAGGATAAATTTATCCGTTCATATCTGCGCCATTAAATCTATTTTTTGTATCTTTGCAACGTGAAGTCCGTATTTCCATTACAAAACATATAAAATAGTTCTTCTAAATAACAATAAATATTCCAACAAAGGTTCTACACAAAATATCTGTTTTGTTTTTAGTTATTGTTGCGGACAAACTAAATCAAATTTTTGATTTATAAAAAGACATAGCACCTTAGTTGGTTTTTTTGAATATATGACTACAAAAATAGAAACTCTTAAAGATGCCCTTTCGCATCGCCATTCTCATTATGCTATCCGTCCGGAATGGGTAGCTCCACGCGAAGCCGTCGAAGACCTTCTCGGTCATGTTCTACAAAACATACCTTCAGCTTTCAACTCTCAACCTGTTCGTATGGTACTTCTTACGGAAGAAGCGCATACCGCTCACTGGGAACTTATAGAAAAGGCATTGATAGGGTTTATGGGGCAAGAGAAGTACGAAGCTAATACAGCACCTAAAGTACGTCAAGCTTTTGCAAGCGGTGTCGGCACTATTCTTTTCTTTGATGTACCTTCTGTCACAGAAGGTCTTCAAGCATCTTTCCCCGCATACGCTGCAAACTTTCCTCTTTGGGCTCAACAGACTCAGGGCTCTCACCAATACGCCGTATGGATGGGTCTGGATGTACTTGGCTTTGGAGTAAATCTTCAGCACTACATCGGTATGATAGACGATGAAATCAAGACCCTTGCAGGTGTAGACCCTTCATGGGTACTCACAGCACAGATGCCTTTCGGAGCGCCGGTTGAAGAGGTGAGTGCAAAAGAAAAACTCTCTCTTGCAGAGACACTTATAGTGAAGTAAAACAGAAGATAGAAGATTCGTTTTATCTACAATTCTACACTCGGGTAAGATAAAATCACCCGATTCAGATGGCACTATATGTAAAAAGCGAGATAATGCTCACTTTACATATAGTGCTTTCGTTTCACTTGGGAAATTACTTAAGTTACATGGCTTCATAGTATGTTGTTCCCAGAAGAAGAGATATAAAACAATCCTCACACTCTTCAGAACATCTCTACGGATAGATTGTCGATAACCAATTTATAAAAAGCTATACACAATCCACATAAGATTTAATTAACATGAAAAATTTTGTAATTCACAAATCAGAAACACGTGGTAAAGCTAACTTCGGATGGTTAGAATCCTATCACACTTTTAGCTTTGGCAACTACTACAATCCCGAACGCATACACTTCGGTGCACTTAGAGTAATCAATGATGATACCGTTGCAGCAGGAATGGGCTTTGGTAAACATCCGCACGACAATATGGAGATTATCAGCATTCCTTTGGAGGGAGATCTTGAACACAAAGATACTCTTGGTAATATTGCTGTGATCAAGCAGGGAGATATTCAAGTCATGAGTGCCGGGACAGGTATTCAGCACAGTGAATATAATAGGAACAAAGATCGTCTGACCAAATTTTTACAGATTTGGATCTTCCCAAACAAAAAAAATGTTGCTCCTCGCTACGATCAAAAAAGCTTGGATGTAAACAGCATGATCAACCGATTCCACCAAATCCTCTCCCCCGATCCGAATGATGAAGGGGTATGGATACACCAAAATGCATGGTTCCATATGGGAAAGTTTGACCACGGCACAACATCCGAATACAAGATAAAGCACAAAGGCAACGGCGTCTATGCCTTTATCATAAAAGGTAAAGCCACTATTTCGGGCCACTCGCTCTCAACAAGAGACGGTCTCGGTATTTGGGATATAGACACTCTCTCCGTGACGTCCGATGCTTCGGGCACCGAAATACTTCTTATGGAAGTACCTATGACTGCCTGATCAGAGCAATACAGAAAACAGACACAAAATAAGACAACATCAAACACACAATATCATTATGGATAGAAACAAAGATTTAGGCATTTTGATCCTCCGACTCTCGATCGGGGTGATGATGCTGTTGCATGGCATCGCCAAACTACAAGGAGGCATGGGCCCCGTACAAGGGATGCTTGAAGCAAAAAGCCTACCTGCATTTATCGCCTATGGTGTATATATAGGAGAGATTCTGGCACCTCTTCTGCTGATACTTGGAGCAAGGACACGCTTAGCGGCACTCCTGTTCGTATTTAATTGTATTGCCATTATCTGGTTAGGAGGGCACCCCGTTTTTTCTCTCAATCAGTACGGAGGATGGGGGGCAGAACTACCCGGACTCTTCTTATTCGGGGCTCTTGCTCTATTCTTTACAGGCGGAGGGAAATATGCCGTCTCTACAAAAAATAAGTGGGACTGATACTACCATAACACAAGAGCGAAACATTACTGTTTCGCTCTTCTATTTATCTCCAAGTTATCTCCAAGCTCCGATTCTACTCTCTTTTTCTCGGCACGCGTTTGCGCTCTTGCTCTCTCTTCGAATATTCCCATGCTTTCCTTCCGTCATTCCTCTTTTGCAGCTTCTATGCCGCAACAACATCCGAAATCGGACCTCTTCTTATCAATTACTTCACCACCCAAAGTCTCAGCCCACTCAAATCCGATAAACGAACAGACAACAGCATGGCAAAGAAACTAAAGGAGTATTATAATCAGGAGTATTGCCTCTTTCTTGGACATAAAATAGCATCGGTATATCCTCCGTTTGATACCGGCAAGTTTATCAACTTGGTATCGCAACGGCTGGAGTTCTTAGAGTTCAACGACAGACAAATCCTCATTGCCACTGCGCTCAAAGCATGCCTGCCTGAGAGCTACGAACAGACACTAAGTATCTTCATCCGGATTCTCGGACCGGAAGTCGAAGGGAGCTTAGGTATGTTCAGCAAGGGGTGGTGGCTTTGGCCCGTGGGCAAGTTCGTAGAGCTATACGGAGACACTCACTTCGAGCCGAGCACGGCATTCAGCAAAGAGCTGACCAAAAGATTCACAGGCGAATACTGTATGCGTCCGATCCTCATTCGATTTCCTGAAAAGACCATGAGGCTGATGTTGGAGTGGAGCAAAGACGAGCATCAAAGAGTACGTCGATTGGCAAGCGAATGCCTCCGCATATACCTCCCATGGTCAAAGAAAACAGATGTCGCGCTACGGCACTTCGATCTCTACCGGAGGATTCTCTCCAACCTAAGGAACGATCCGGACAAAACCATCCAAAAGAGCGTTGCCAACAATCTGAACGATCTTTACAAAGCCGATCCTCTAAAGTTTGAGCAGATCATTACCGACTGGGAAAGCCCGGACATGACAAAGGCGTGCGCATGGATCATCAAGCATGCCTCTCGCACCAAGAACAAAGATGCCATGTGCTCTTCGTGCGAAGAAAAATAAACAGATAATAGCCGAAAAACCGGAGCCAAGATTAGAAAAGCCTTCAACAGATACCTTTTGCAGACACCCCACAAAGATCAACATGGCAGGAAAGGCTAAGCAAAGTACACATCAATAAGGCTCCGCAAAAAACGTCATACATAAATCGTTTCTCATGCTCTCTTGTTCACAAGAGAATAATCACTGACAGATCCACAAAACACCCCTCTCTTCATCTGAAACAGTGTAAAGAATTTATAGTCTGACCATATTTCAAATTTCCAAAGAACCTGTTCACTTCCTTCGGTGAATACGTTTAACAAGAGAAATCAAAGCTCGGTTGGTAAAAATCAAGTCATAATTTCCAGAATCCAAACTTTGATTTTCAGCAACCAAGACTCACTTCATATTTCTAAACACCTTTCACCTATCTTTCTAACACGTTCAAATGATTTTCTAAACAGCTACAATCCGACTATTCATTTATCTTAAAATTATAGGGAATCAAATATAGAAATAAAAACAGCCAATTATCGGATTCGTATAACTTCCGATAATTGGCGACTGAGATTAGTAGCAACGAGTAGGAATACTACTTATTTAATAATTCCTCCTTGAAGTAAAAACAAAAAAAAACATTCTGATTTACAACAGATTGCAATAGCATGGAGTAAATATGACTACTGAAATCAATTATAAACAATCAGAATATTATTACCGGTTGTTTGGGTATTACTTTCTGACAACTTCTATTGATTCCCAAATTGATTCTCCAATGATTTTTTTTGCATTGGTTTCATTGTATTGTCTGCACAGCATTTCTGCACTTTGTTTATATTCGGGGTAATGCTCCAAAACCTCTTGAATTTTTTTCTCAAGAGTTTTGCAGTTCCACTTTCTCATAGGTATCCGAATAGCAGAACCAAACGCCTCTAAATGCTCCAAATTGATTTTCTGTTCAGGTTGCGTAGCGACTCCTATCAAAGGAATTGCGCTCGTTATTGCTGTTTGCAGCGTTCCTTGTCCTCCATGGCATATTACTAAATCAACTCTTTTACTAATAGCTTTTGCCGGAACAAATTTATCGGTTACATAAACATTTTTATTGTTAAGCAGTCGTTGAGACTCTTCCAATGGACAAACAGAAGGAGGAGAAAGAATAATACCACCACACTTCATGCCCCAAGGAGAGTTGAACATCTTTACTATTTCTAATAACTCCTCCTTGCTTCCTGATGTTCCAAAAGTGCAAAAGAACTTTTTGCGTGTATTTGTATCATCAAGAATTTTGAGAATTTCTTTGTCTTTTATTTCTTCTTGCTTTTCCTGAGCATACACCGGTCCTGTAAAGATTACCGTACTGTCGTATTGCTCTGTATGGTAAAAGACTGCCAAATCATTGACCAATAAAAGATCAGACTTAAGCATCTCAAATATGTTGATTAAAGGAGATCCATCCCATCCGGATTTTTCAGCAGCCTTTCTGATTAAGGAATGCTTTAATGCCGGATTCCTCTTTTTTAATGAATGGGGAATACAGCTCATTACCCACTTCTGAAACTTAGCTGGTAATCGAGAAAAGAATAATTCATCAGGAAAGGTGAGGCTCTCATTTAGAAAAGTTTCCGTTAACGGCAGTGGCAGGAAAGCAATGCTTTTTACGCTTGGAATAGCCAAACGCTTTGCGATGCTCCCTATCGGCCAAAATCCATAAATGAGTAAATCGGGGTTGATTTCTTTATATGCTTTAATCTCCCCCTGCAATATATCATAAGCTAATGATTCGTTTCCGATCAGCTCTCCGAATTTAGTTTCGAAATCATCTTGATAGCGAATACCTTCCAATCGAGGAGTAGCCCGATAGAGCTCAAATCCTGCTTCAATAACTTTATCTTCGTATAGGCTTCCTCTTGTGAGGAATACAATCCTGAGATTACAATTCTCTGGTTTATATTCATCTATAATCTTCGCTATCTCAAGGGCTCTTGTTGCATCCCCTCCGTTTTGAAAGATCGTAGCTATAGCTATGGTTATGTTATTTTTCATATCGATTTTGGTTGAAAATTAAAAGTTAACACTTAACCCTATCCTG
Source organism: Porphyromonas canoris (assembly GCF_000765975.1). Classification (NCBI taxonomy): domain Bacteria; kingdom Pseudomonadati; phylum Bacteroidota; class Bacteroidia; order Bacteroidales; family Porphyromonadaceae; genus Porphyromonas; species Porphyromonas canoris. The sequence continues at coordinate 42,320 of NZ_JQZX01000013.1, read as the reverse complement.
AATTCTTCTCGATATAATACTGTCATAAACAGGTTTAAGTCCACAAAAGCATCACCGAACATATTTATCTGTTTCTGGTTTTTCTCCAATTGTCTAATGTGAGTTTCGTGAAATGTTCTGTGCGAAATTCATTCAATAATGGAACTGCTTTGTCGTGCTCTGTGTGGCTGTAAGTAAATCCACATTTCTCTTGTACACGCCTTGATTTTTCATTTCCGTCAAAATAACCGCACCAAACGGCAGTCTGCTTTAAGTCATCAAAAGCATATCGAAGTAACTCATTTATAGCTTCGGGTATCAAACCCTGTCCCCAAAATGGCTCTCCAAGCCAGAAGCCTATTTCGCACTCGGTATCTGCCATTTTTGCAGAGTGAATTTCACTTCTTGCCGTCATTAACCCAACGCTACCGACTGCTTCTCCTGTCGCTTTCAATACAACAGCATAAGTTTCAGGAGTCAAAAGAACGCTCTTAATAATCTCACGACTATTCTCTATGCTCGTATGTGGGGGCCAACCAGCTATTGGACCAACATTAGGGTTTTGCGCATACTTGTAAAGATCTTCGGCATCGCTCTCTTGCCATGGTCTCAAAATTAAACGTTCTGTTTGTAATTCCATATTCTTACTAAATCAAGATTTCACTTTATTATCATCTTGTCATATTATTATCTCTCATCTATGACTAATGTAGAATAATGCACTAACACAAAGATATGAAATGAAATAATGTGTTAGATAGAAAAAAGCAAGATAAAAAATCAGAGATTTTATCTTCATCACCTATTCTATCTCGCCTCTTTTCTTTCTTTGGGTTCTCGTCAATGATATAGCCTTATCAGAACTATAAAAGCATAACCGACTAAACGATAAAAATATTATATCCTCCTCTGGTTAGGCATAAAGGATGGGTAGAAAGAAAAATCGCAGCAAGCTAAACACTTGCTGCGATTTTTCTACTTATGTTAGAATGTAATGCTTATTTGACTTCTTCAAAACAAATCTATGCTGATTTACAGTAGATTGCAATTACATGGTACAAATATGATTTCTGAAATCGATTACAAACAATCGGTTNCTTCTTCAAAACAAATCTATGCTGATTTACAGTAGATTGCAATTACATGGTACAAATATGATTTCTGAAATCGATTACAAACAATCGGTTATGGTTATATTGTTGACAATGTAGTAGTGTTTCTGATTTATCTACTCTCTGAGCTTCTTTACCATTACATAGTCGTCTTGATTCTCTTTGACGACATAAAATCCACTGCGTACATACAGTTTAGTAGCAAAATTTGTTTTTTGTACAGATAGAGAACATTGGTGATAACCAGCCAGAAAGAGATGATCAAGTAATGTCTTCCAAAGTTTTGTACCGATGCCTTGTCCTCTAAAGTTTTGATGTAGCGAGATGGAAAGAGAGGGCGTTTGATCATCAATATGTCCATAGTCCATCATGATACGTGCCCATGCTGCTCCGATTATGATTCCATCCACTTCAGCTACTACTGCTAGATCTGAAGCTTTACTCCCAAAGTCTTCAATGTACATATATAGCTCTGGTAGATAAATAATGTCATACGGAGGAGGCTCTACTCCTTCAGGTATGAAAATGGCTTCATACAAAAAGTCCTCCAACATGCAATACTCATGAGGGAACATTCTTCGAAAAACTGCATTATTTGACATTTGCTATAGTATATATGTTTAAACCTATGATAAGTGTTTAACCACAACAAAGGTATATAAAACACCATTTTGTAGCTGTACTGATTCTCGGAAGGAGTGCTCCTGTGAGCACGACAAGCAATAAAAGACCGCTCAATATTATGTACACGTTTTATTTGATTATTATCCACTTTCCAGCCTTTGTAGAGCCTTCGTGCTTGATGACACCTTGCTTGGTCATTTTCTCAATGTAATACTTTATTTTACCCGTTGAACATCCGAGTATCATTTCCATTTCTCTCCGTGTAATCTCTGGATTTTCTTGGATTATGCCTAATAGTTCTTCTTGGATGTTTCTTGGATGTTTTTTTGTCTTTTCTTGAATCTTTTGGGGGCTTTTCTTGGGCAGTTTCTCCTCCAAAGCCTTCTTCAAAATACTTTTGAGAAACGCTCTCAACCACTCGAAAAGCTGTAATCAATGAAAAATCAAAAGAGGCTTGCCCGTTACCGTTTTCTTGCAACTCCTTCTGAACTCGATAGACCCCACGGCTGAATCAGTTTACATAGCCCAAGACTTTCATTGCTTCGGCAATAAAGGGATTCCAATAATCGCTAACATTTGGAAAATTATCAGGACTGACCTTGCCGTACAATCCTCCAGGGTTTTGAATCTCGATGTGGTCGTCGTACTCATAAAACTGAATAGGAGCGTTACCCTCGTAATATCTGTGCATAATGGCATTCATCAACAACTCTCGAGTAGCCCAGTATGGGTACTTGGAAACTGTTTCTTCCCGAAGTACACTTACGGGAATGGGACGCTTTTGTGAGATACTTGTCTCGACAAAAGCATCAATCTTAGGCAATACCCGACAAAGATTACCGCTAAACTTATGTTCGTTGAGAATATCACCCGCACGATCCTTTCCCTTGAAGCGAACATATTGAATATACGCCCCATGTACGTGTCGCTCAGGATTCTTGCCGAACAGGACAATAGCCCCATTAGTCGGACAGTTATAACGCAAATCATATAAGCCAAGAGAGGCAAGTTGATCCGTGATATCTCGTTTATCTTCAGCGAGAATATCCTCAGCCACAGCTTTGGGCAAAAACTCCTTACGAATGAGAGATACATCCAAGTCGTCAATGCTTGTTCCCAGGCAAGGCATGGCATCAAAGGTACGAACATTGGAAAGTCGCCTTTCTGTGAGTATTTTTTCTTCTGCCCCTGTTGCAGTGCTCTTCCGAGGGCCGACACGCACCCAAACACGACCACGATAACGTACAGGAGGAAATTCAGAAGGCTGAACTTCTGCCACCAATACATCCCCTTCATCAAAATGGAACTTCTCTACTGTCATGGTGGGCTGAGGGAGAATGTTGCCATCTGTCCGAATATTGGCAATCTGCAATAAGAGTTTATCATCAACCTGCAAACCTGACAACTCTCCATTGTCCTTTGCTCCAATAATGAGATAGCCATTCTTCCCACTACCCGAAATATCATTTGAGAAAGCGCATATAGCCTGACAAAACTTATCCATATTGCCAGTTGATTCTGTTCTCTCAATATTGTAGCTCTCCGTGTCTGAAAGCATTTGCAGAATTTCCTTTTTCGTTACCATAATTTTCCATTTATCTCCATATGTAATATCGGGTAATCTTTACCTATCTATCTTCATTTCAACTCTTTCTTCAACATAATCATATCTGTTAGTATATCCCATTTTCATAAATTGTCTGGGCATAATTCTCAAGAAAAAAGTTTTCCTTTATCGCATACTTCGAATAACCATTCTTCTCATAAAATTGAATCTGTTTTGTCCCACAATCAGCTGTGCCGACAATAATAGTTATATAACCACCTTTTCTGGCAATTTCTTCTGCTTTTTTCAGAATCCAGCTACCCAGCCCTTTCCCCTGATATGCAGGAGAGATAGCTATGTTTTTTATTTCAATTGTTTGTTTATCTACTGGCAACAGACTTATCACACCTACTATTTTCCCCTGTTGTTTTGCTATGTAAACATCTGAATAAGGAAGATACTTGTTTATAGCTACAACTGTTTCGTCTGCTAACAGGAGCAGATTATAGGGGTAATACTTTTCTATTCTACTGAAGATAAAGTCCATTGTATTTCTTATGGTTGAAACTGATCTGTCGATTATTTTTTAACTCTTTTCTTATATTGATAATAATTACCTATCTGTATTTCTTTCTTTTGTTGGTGCAAAGGTCGAATTATCTATCAACTCATCAAATGCTAATGCTCCATAAAAGAATATTTTGTTTATCTTCAGTTCAGAGAATATGATTATTAGCTATATGAATTGTGCATTATAGCATTTCTCTAATGAATTCGTACAAGAAAGTACCACTAGCAAAACAACAGGTCTTATGATGACTATCTGCTTTTTTTATATCTGCGAAATCCGACACTGCTTTAATCCATAGTGCCTTTCTATCAAGAGTATGAGCTGTTGCATAGAGAGCAAAGCCTTCCATATCAAGTGCTTGTAATTTACGTTCATCTTCCTGTAGTTTTTTGACAACTCCAGAAGAAGCAATAACAAAAGGACCGCACACAGTTTTGGCTATACAAGCAGATACATTATCTTTCTCATCCTTTAGGTTGGCATCATGAATAGAATCATTTATTGTTCTCAAATGTTCAGAGTCAGAGATGAATTCAGCCACCAATGCAATTAAACCACGATTTGCAGATATCTGATTCATTTCTTTTAAAAACTTAATATCCCCTAACACTTCCTCTTTGAGTTTCCCAGATGCATAGTCGTGTATAGCATCTGCAATTATGATATCATCTAAGTTGACATCGCCATTATTTATACCTGCAGTGATACCAGTCATAAAAATTGTATCGACATCAAAACGATTATACATGGTAGATGCGAGAATTGATGTTGCACAAATACCTGGTTTATTTGCACATGCAGCTATAATGCTATAATCTTTCATATGACTGCTTGTGATCTTGGTTGTCTTAAATACATACGGAAGTCCTTCTATTTGTATAGATTCCCATTTGCAACTAACGAATGCTTTTTGCATCATTATAAATTCTTCATTCAATGCACAGATGATTCCCAAGTCAAATTTATTGCAGTTTTTAATAGACATTTCTATGTCTTTCTTCATTTGTCCTAACTGACAGACTTTATCCTTAAGCTGTGTTTTCCAGTCATTATTCTTACGTGAGTAAAATAACAAATACCACAACTTATCCTTAAATTCTTTCTGTTGTCCAGAAAACTCATCCTCAAATTCTGTTAGGCCAATTATTTGGATTGGTTTCTTTATACTTTGATTAATATATATTTCTTCTAATAACTCAACACCTCCACGCCTGTTCATCTCAATCTTTTGATCCCCCCTATGCTCAGGAAGCACCATGTCAAGGATGAGCATGTCGTACGTTTTTGTCTGAAGCATTTCTCGCCCATCTACTAGACAGAGAGCTTCTTCTATTAATATTTCACCCTGAGGGAATAATGGCAAAATAACAGATTTAAGAGACTCTCTCTTATCGTTACTGTCATCTAATAATAAAATCTGTATCATGATAGAATTTCTTTTATTTGTTTTTTTAAATGATGTTTCCAATCATTTTTTTGTGAAGAATAATAGACATATGATTTATAATTCTGAGGATAGTCCTTTTTAAGATCAAGATCGAAAGCATCCAACTGTTTACGACCAAATACATTATACATTGTAACAACAATGACCGGAGTCATGATTTGTCTAAGGAACATTCCTTCAAGAATATATTGACCTGCAGACGGTTCTGGTAGTCCACCACTTGCATCTTTTGACAAGTCATAAGTTGACATAGACATATCCAACAATATCAGTGAGTAATCGCTCCCATGTTCAAATATCTCTTCTTGTGCAGAGTTATATGATGTACGTTGTATAACTTCACACTCAGGAAAATCCTGTTTCAGAAAGGCAAGTATATTATTCGCCTTTTCTTCATAATCTTCAACTAACAATATTCTCTTCATTAATCAACATGTCTTTAATGTTAAATAAGATTTCAACGACACATTTCCCTTCAGTTGCTCTAATGGTAAAAGTATTATCGGGGTTTCCGAAATCGTATTTTACTATAGTCATTGCCTTTACCAGTCCGCTACCGCCTTCTTGCTGCAATTTTGCGACATCGTTCATTTTTTGACTGAAAATATTATTCAAACTATCTTCTTGCATCTTATCTTGAAGATCATTAATTAACGATATTTTTATTATATTTTTATCCATCATTTGAGAACTAATTTGGAATATTCTGGGATTTGTATTCTTGCTGTATCTTAGCATGTTTGTTAAAAAGATAAAGAATAAGTCGAACATAGAAGAGCTATATTCAGAACGTATTTGAGCAGGCAAAGATACCATGTTCACATCCATTCTGGCAGGAATATCTTGATAATATCTTGCTGCTTGCTCCATAGTCATACGAATATGGCTTTCAATATCAAAATCTTCAAATTTGGTTTCCTGCCTATAAAACCAATTTTCAACTTTAGTTAGTTTATTTGTTAATGCAGCTCTAGCATTATTGATTGCTGTTTTCAAATCTGCACACAACATGTCATGACCTGAAAGGGAATCAAAACATTGCTCCAAGGTTTGTAGATGTTTGAATATTCCAGGCTTTAATTCTTTAGATATCCTTGCCCTGATAATCTCCAGACGCTTCTCTGTTATTTCCCAAAGGTAAGCTATTACTCCTTTACAAAATGATTCCCGATTATGTGTTTTAGACTCTATTTCCATCAGATGGTCACATAATTCTTTCGTGCTTACTGTATAATCAAACTCTCCTTTTTTTTCGTCATCTTCATCAACACGAATTTGAATAACAGAATCTTTAAATGATGATATTAGGGTGTCAATATTATCGGAGAACTTTGCTTGTGCATCATACAAGTTTTTATCTATCTCCGGACCTAAAGAGTACTCTACTCGCCAATAATCAGAAGGCATATATTGCTGTCCGGACTGGCTAAGAATGAGATTCAATCTCTCAAAATCAGATCTTAATTCTCCTTCAAATACACCATGTCTAATTCGTGTACTTAAATAGGTTCCTAATCCAAATCTACTTTTCAAGAATGCGAATCTTATTACATTGAAAATTTGAAGTGCGACTTCTTCTATCGCATTATTTGAGTATGTTGCAATGTCATCTATCAAATCTGTTGCATTATTATGCGAAAAATGAGTGCCATTAACTAGAACAAATACTCTATTACTGCGAACCAAGATTGCTTGTTTTTTAAACCTGTCATACAGGTCGTCAATTTTGCATAGTTCATACTTCATTATTGCATCCTCATTCACAAAAATTTTACTATCATCAAGTTTTTTCATTCCTCTATACGCGACTATCTCGTGCATTAATTCTGTACACATATTGGCATATAGGTAATTATCAGGGAAATAACTTTTTAGATAGCTGGCAATCTTTATCTTTTCATCAAGCACCTCTAATGTGCTTTTCAGTTTGTAATGGTGATATAGCAAATCATCTGTAACAAGCAGATATAGAAAAAGCTCAACCATCTTTGGGTCTTTTCTTTTGAACTTAGACAATAATTCTGACGGATATTCCACATTTTCATACTTACAGTAACTTTCTAGTACGAACTGTTTTTGAGGATAATTCTCGGCGTTTAAAAATACAAATATCAAGAAATCAATATTATTTTTAAGCCCCTTATATCTTGAATTCTTAATATCTATCATAAATTGCTTTGTATCCACCTTAGACACAAAAGCCTTGTTGCCAATATATTTATCTACATAAAAACGGACAGCTTTCTGTCTATTAGATATACCCATGTTTATGTATGACATAAAAGTATATTCCACCGCAGTTTGAACAGTAGGTATATATTCTGTATTCTTTTCAATTATAGAATTCCATAAATCTACAGCTTTTTCGTATTCTCCATTTTCAAAAGTAATTTTTGCATTATCAACTTCACGTATATAATCAACAACGTTCGACTCTTCTGTCGTTAATTTTTCCACTCTTCTTTTTTGGTATGGTATAACGACTGATCCTTTATCATGTTTCAGTCCCCAATCCAAATATGCCAGTTTTTCTTCATTATCTTCAAAAGCCGTAGTAAATAATGGATCGAAATAGGTCATGGTTGATAAATGAAGCCATGGATCTTTCATCCACTTTTTTTCTTCTTTTATATAATAATCCAACCCACTAGCGAAACTTAATCCATACAAATTTTTGCTGCGTTGATATAACAAATCGAGACTTGTCGCATTATCCTGTTCTGTCATCACTGAATGAACCAGTCTTGCCACCTCATTCAAAACAGAGTCAGTGTTATTTGTTATTGGTTTAAAACCCTTGTTTTTGAAAAGAAGGGCTCTACAATACAACTTTAGAACATCAAAAAGATATGGTTTCTCTGCTAAATACTCTTTGCATTCTGCAATTACATTATCATAATATCCTGTATAATATTTGTCCAATATAGAGATAAAATCCCTATCGTAATATTCTTCGGGAAATTCCTTATAAGGTTTAAGCAAGATATATGGAATCCAGCAACGATCTGATGTCATATGATAAAGTAAATTTGCATAATAGCTTACTACTTCTTTGCTTTCATCATCTTTTATTATATAAGATCTAAAAACATAATTCATCAATATATACCTATCTACCACAGAATTCAAACTTTCCATTATCAAAGTAACAGAAAGATCATCAATATCATAATTCTGGTAGTAGTTCAAGCGGAACAAATAGTAATTGTAGCGATCATTTTGAAATTCAGTTCTGTTTTTCTTATATCTTGAATAAAGATCTGCATCGTATTCATAAGGCGGAACAGAGCGCTGACTTCTTGAAAATATATTTGATAATACTATTGGAACGAATCCACGCTTCAAATCTTTGTGTATTGTGTTAAATTTACTAACGATTCCAATACTTTTCGACAAGTCATTTTGAAGACCTGCTATTGTTAATCGCATTTCATAATACCAAACTGTATATCCGATACTTTCTAAAGATTGTTCCAATAACAATTCCGCTTGTGAATAATCTCCAAGAAGAATATTTTTTTCTACTTTGTCGCGTAAAGATATAAACTGCCTTAAAATACCTTTGTGTTTTTTAAAGCATTGTAGTACCCAATTTATTTCAATATCTAGCGATTGAGGTTTAAAAAAATAGCGATTCATGCCTGTCCCAAGATCCTCTATTCTTTTTGGCAGCATATTGCCCCATATCACACTGCTTAATGGGGTATAAGAATTAAATGAGCTGTTGAAAGTTAGGTTTATTAATTCATTATTCCGAGTATATTTCAATGTATATGCAATTTCAGACCATTTTCTTTTATTGCCTTTCATGGATAGGAAAGCCTCTGTAACCTGATAATCCTTCCAATCGGCCTTAATTTCAGGTACTGTTATTTGAGGTGTAAATCGTTTGTTTGCCATACTGTTTTTATTTACATTACACAAATACAAATGATGAAGTTAGAAATCTTATATCTGAGACTCGATGTCATCGCAATCCTTCTTGACAACGAAATCCCACAATCGATCCAAGTTCACTTCCCCCTCCTCTGACACCAAGGAGCCTTTTGGCTGTATGGAGTAATTCTGGAGATATTCCCCTTCTTTCGCTGAACCTCCATTATTAAATCGCAGTTTAAACCGGTTAGTGGCACTAACTAGTTCGTTGTTCTCCTTCTTTAGCTTGATTTTCAGAAAAATCCAATGGTTTCTTGTCTTTTGATAATCGTCTTGCTCGTTGATTGCTGCAATGATATCAAGTACCGAGAGCCACCACTTACTGTTTTCATCGTCCCATACAGCCCTCACTTTATGGTCGTTGAAGAAACGGATTGATTTCTTATATTGTTCTTTATACTTTGCCATAATGAAAATCGTTACTAATCTAGGTTGTTAATCAATTCTTTAGGGCTAACCTGTAATATATCCGCAATCTGGAAGAGGGTTTCAAGGCTTGGTTGGCGGCGATTACAGGCATAGGCATTGACTATGCTGAAGCTTTTGCCGAGTTTTTCAGCAAGCCATGTTTGCTTAATTCCTTTCTCCTCAAGCACTTCTTTTATTCGATTCATGGGTTTATCCATTGCGTTCAATGTTCTTTTGATAGCGCAAAGATATGAAATGAAATAGCATAGAAAAAGGGAATGAGAATTTATTTTCTCATCCCCTTAAACCTTTTAATGGGTGTCGAAGAGAAGCATTTATTTCCGTTGTTTTATGGACTCTGCCTGTTTCTGAAGTTCATTTGCTTGGGATGTGTTCAGGCGGGCTCGCTCAGTCTTTTCTGCTTGCTCTTTGACTAATCGTTCGTAAGTTTCCACTTGTTCTCGGATAAGTATAATTTGCTGTTCGTCTCTCTGATAAGTGAAGAGTGTTTCCAAATCCATTAGCTTTTCCTGATTAACTTCTCCATACATTTTGATGTAGCGATACTTCAAATCATTATCCGATAGTTGACCGTTTTGTCGCATTTGCCAAAAGTTTCCAACCAGAGAAAACAAAAGAACAAGCCCCATACAGCAAAGAGTGATAGCCGTTTTACTATTCTTAAAGTCAAGACTAAAAACATGTTCTTTACGGATGATAGCACGACTCTCTTTGCCCATCTCATCAATTTTCGCCTCAATGGCTTGTAGAGTCTCTCTTTTTTCTTCATTCCATCCATCCAGCTTCTCAAAGACTGTTTCCAGCCCTGCCACTACACTCTTGGTAAGTATTTCTTCCAAGACTCTGATTTGTTCGGGGGAAAACACCTCTTGCTTTGAAAGTGTATTCATCTTCCCAAGAAGCTCTTCGATTTTACTCAAGTCGATTGTTTGTTGTTCAGATCTTCCTTTTAACGAGGCAGTCATTTCGGTAAGACTTTGCTTCAATTCCTCAAATAGACCATATACGGCCGAAGTATCCATTCTATCTGTATTCATATACTTTTTCTTTTGTGATTAAACATTAGTACAGTACTCTGCGTATTCTGATTTTGCTTTTAGCTGCCAATTTTCGGGCTTTCAGAGCCTGAATGTATTCGGCAAGCGTTGCATCATAATGAGGACTATTAAAGAGAGAGAAAATGTTGAGTTGCCCGATAAGAGAATCAAGAACATCCATCGCACCTCCTATTTCTGATGTTTTGAACTCCTGTTTTTCTGCCACTTGCAGTGCTTGATAAGCATTATCTTTAATCAGCCTGTCAATCTTTGAGAAGCTACATTCTCTATCTACATGGGAGCCTGAAATCCGATTACCGTCTTTCTCAAAAATGATGCCCTGAATCTTATCTGTATTGCCATTCATCTTGAATTCCAAGCCTATACCTGATTGCTTTAGGGTCGCTTGCAACTGGCCCCACGTTAAACTTTGAGGAATAGCTTTTTTAAGAGCATCGTAAATCTCATATTTGGTTTTGTCGTTCCCTTTCAGCCGTTCACGCTTGACATTCTCTTTTCCAGAAGCAATATATAATCCGTATTTCTTGGTCAGTTCCATGCAGATCTTCGTGCTACGTAGCTTTTCATTTTGATCCGAAATTCTTCGACCATCGTTATCAATACGATTGATTACTATGTGTATGTGTGGATGGTCTGTATCGTGGTGACGAGCAATAAGATACTGCGTGTTGGAGTAGCTCATTTTCTGTAAATATTCCTGTGCCACCTTGACCATAAAAGCATCCGTTAAACGCCCTTTATCTTGAGCTGAGAAATCCAAAGAGATGTGGGCTACAGGTTTCGTAATCTTGGGATTAAGTTTACTTTGAGTAACAAAGCTTCGGATTATAGCTTCTCTATCTTTCAGACGAATGCCTTTTGCCTGCAAGAGCTGAGCACGATCTTTCTCCAAAACATAGTTTATCACCCCTCGAAATCCTCTCCCCTGAACAATCTTAGCAATCATCTTCGATTCGTTTTATGATATTGTCCAATCTCTCAGTCATCGCAAGGTTGTCTTGATAGACTCGTGCGTATCCCATAGCATTGGCTTTGTGAGCAATCTGATTAACATTATTGGCCATTCCACTTAGCTGGCGAAGGTGATTCATCAATTCGGGAGATAGTCTCTGCCTGACTATACTCGTAGCAATACAACGACGGATGTATTCACTTCGAGTAATCCCTGCAAGCCGCGCTTTAGCTTTCAGAGAGTAGAACTCCTCGGTTGCCATTTTCAGTGTAACCTTATATTTCTTCTTTTCTATAGGTCGTTTGGGAGGACGACCATTCGTATTACGATTTTCTATTGTTTTCATTGCTATACTTGTTTTGATTTATGAATAGACCAACGGGATGAGTCAATCCTCGAAGAGCAAGGTTTTGGTCAGACCAAAACACAAACTTGCTCCCTTAATAATCAAAGAACTTGACTCCAGACCCATTCATCGTTTGAGTCCCCGACTTCTCATTCTCGGAGGAGAAATGAGTCCTTGATTTTTCCGACAGAGAAAATCATTCAAGTCTTTATGCTCTTTATAGAGGATGGAGCAATCATTAACGGGAAAATTCATTCTCCGAAGTACTTCAAGCGTTTTCTTTCCTGCTGCATCGTTATCGAGATAAGCGTTAACAATAGCATATTTCGAGAGTAAGGAATGAGCCTTTTGGAGATTGTTTACAGAGTTCAGTACAATCGCAGATTCAGTATTTCTGTCAGGATAAAGGGTACAAAAACTCAAGTAATCTATAAATCCTTCAAAGAGATTTACAGTGTCCGTATTTCGATCAAAGGAGGAGACACTGGAAGGAGGTAAACAGCCTTTGAAATAGAGATTACGAATAGCATAACCTCCCAAGTCGTTGGGCATTCCGATAGCGTAATAAGTACGCCCTTTTACTTGATAGTGAACCTCACGACAGTACCGTTTCGCCACAGAACAATCAATCTTACGGTCTTGCAGATATCTCAGCAAATTAGGATGATGCAAAGAGACGGCTTCGATTATTTTCATCTCTTCGCGCCTCTCTACCTGTCGGTCAAAGTCGTTCTGCGTAAGAGGGCTAATCTCTACACGGTTTTCTAACAGTCCAATTGTTTGAGACAGTGTGCAGCCATGTAGTTTCATTACCAAATCAATTATGCTGCCACCTTCTCCTCCTCCAAAGTCATACCAGAGGTTTGCCCTATAATCAACCTTGAAACTTGGGCAACTCTCTTCTCGAAAAGGACTTCTATACATTCCATAACTTGTATATTCCTTCACTGGGTAATGGCCTTTATTAGCCAAATAATCCTTCAGAGATAAGGATTTTATATGTTCAATATTCATCATGTTTTTCTAAGTTTTGGAGATTCTCCTTACTACATGAATATGGATGGATAACTCATTCACGGTGAAAAGAAAAAGAGTCGTAACCTGTTTTCTTGTAGTAGTATCATCTGGTGTGAGTAGTAACTCTGTTGTAAGACAGATTATAAGACCATACTACACGCTCAATCGTTTTTCTTTCACTGGATTAAATCCTCTTGTAGTAAGTAGTAACTGTAATTTATCAATAGGTCAAAAGGAACTCACGAACGGATTCGGAAAGACTTTCCTGATATGATAGACATACATAGGGTTACCTCCTATCCGTCGGGACTTTCGTTCAAATCCTGCTTTGCGCAGAGCTTCTCCCATTCGTTTTTCGGAGAGGTTCAGCGTAGTATATCCACGCAAATAATTCAGAACTTCCGAAGTGGTCATATAAGATTCTTCCGTAGGACTTGGTTTCTCAAAGCCTTTGAGTAACATTTCGTATTCGACTGTCTGCACATGAAAGCCTTCACTCTCTCGGTGCAATTCTGCAATCTCAGCATCATCAAACCAGTACCGATATCCACTTTTCCAATACCACCAAGCCTCCGAATAAACCTTATTGATATCAACCTGTTTAGCAGCTTCTATGTCAATAGCTTCTACCTCAAAAGGAAGAAACCGACGACTACCCGTTGGATCCGTAAGGAAGTCATTACCATTTACCGAAGCCATAAAACTGGCTAAGTGAGGATACTCTTCGATGTACGTATCGTATGGTCTGCGATACTTAACCCGTGGAGTAGTGATGAGATTCTTCAACTCGTTTTCGTCTCTTTTGTTGAGGGCTTTGAGTTGGTCATCAATATTGATAAACAGGTATTCGGCTATAAGGGTCTGTGTATCCTTGTTTTGAGGGTCAATAGTACCTGTAAACAAATATGCTTTCAGCTCTATGGGACAAAGCAAGTCTAAGAAAGTTGTCTTGAACTTACCTTGCTCTCCAGTCAAAACCAGACAGGTGTGATTGCGACAGAATAAATCATCCATCGCATTCGCCACCACTGCAATAAGCCATTTGGTCAGATAAGTTTGCCACTTCTCAGGATTCCGAACCGTTACGCACGAAGCCAAGTGAATAATCTCCGAATCCTCTCCCTCGTTCCACTTCGATAGTTTTGATAAATACTCCTGTACAGGATTGATACGTGGGCAGAAATCACTTTCCAATATCGCTCGTATATTCTCTGCCGAGGTACTGATACCTTGTGAAGAATCCAACAGCCGTCGCATGGAGTTGATATCGAATTTACCAAGTGGGAAGAACGGTTCTTCTTTATTCGAGTATCGAAACTCCGTGCGACTTTTTACGGTATTGAATCGAAAGTCATAGTGCTCCCTTAGAAAAGACTCTATCCGTTCATTCTTGGATTGCTTCCCTTCTGGTCGTTCATCCTTTTCTTCTTTCATCGTTGAATAGATATTAGAAATGAGAGAGCTTGGCCTTCTTTTCAGAGATAAAGAACTTCGAGTCTTCCGCAAGTTCTCGCACCGTTTTTCTACGACCATTGGCTATCCATTCGAGCAACTCGTCCTCGAAGAAGTAGAGTTGCTTTCCGTTCTTGTAGCAAGGGAGTAGACGCTTACGCACAAGCGTATAAATTGTAGGTTTGGCCTTCCCGATGATTTTACACGCTTCATCTATCCCGATAGGAATGCGTTTTGGAGAAATAACCGCATCTTGCCCTTTCTCGACCAATGCTTTGATCTCAGCTACTTCATTCACTAAGTGAGCTACCGCCTTAGGTAGATTCTCAAAAGAAATTTCGTTGTTGTCCATGTCTATACTATTTTGAGTTTAACATGGCACAAATGAATAAAGTGTTTTCCCTGTGATTCAAAACACGGAGAAAACACTACAAAAACACTATGATTGCTACGTTTTTCTGTTTACTAAGACAAAGTAGAAGTGATAAAAGTTTTTCCAACCCAAAGTTTGTAGTAGATATTGTAAGTTTGTTTATAATTGCATTAAGGGATGAAAAGGTTGAAGTCTGTTGAGGCGTAAACCTTATTTAGAAAATAATAAGTAGCAAATAAACGGAGTTTATATGAACGAATTTGATCAACTTGAGATTGAGTATAAGAATCATAAAGTTTTTGAGGAACTCTCTGATTTTTCGGAGTTTTATCGATCTTTATCCTACAGTATAATGATGTTTGTGAGTCAGGGGACTAGAGCTTTTCTGAATCTGGATACTTACGTATTTAGCTCAATAGGTAGCACTCTTGACTCTATAAAGATGGTGTTGGCGAATGGGAGTATTAATGATGGATACTCTTTGCTCAGGAAATACTATGATGCAACCATAATTAATGTTTACACAAATGTTTATTTAAGGGATCATTTTAGTATCAACAACTTCATTGTTGAACGTATTGATAATTGGAGAAAAGGCACAGAGAAATTGCCCTCCTTTCGAATAATGTCTCAATATATCAAAGATTCAGACAAGCTAAAGCCCATAACGGAATTGCTCTCAAAAGACATATTTTACAAAGAAATTAGGGAACGCTGTAATGATCATACTCATTACAATTACTACAATAATATTCTTCTGAATGATAAAAAGTTATATCTTCCCCATCGTGTTAAAGCATTAAATGTTTTCTTGAATGATTTAACAGCAGTTTTTGTTCAACACTTCGCCTATCTTTTTTATCTTAACAACCACTATATGATGGCATCAGACTATACAAATAGTCTGGATTTAGGATTGGAGCCCGACGAAGAGTCGCAGTATTGGGTAGCTCCATTTATTCAAGTCGCATTTGACAGGTGGATTAAAACTAATAGATCAGACATCGCTGAAGAGATAAAATCTAAAACGGATATGCATTTAGAATAATGCAGAAAGAATCTACTATTTGGAAGTTTTTATTATCGTTCCCCTCATTTATTCAAAGGAGCGTAAGACTCTTCTGTATCTTGATTAGCCCTTTTTGTTCTTCATCTTTTAGATGACTTTTGATAGTGTCGGGTTCAACGTCTTTTAGTGCCTCGGCAAAAACAAGTTTGAGGAAAAGTGCAACCTCGTCTTGTTTGCCGACACCGAAATGCTTCCAAATATTCCAGCCGAAATGATACAGGTCTAAAGAAGTTAGTTTTGCGACCCTGACAGGTTGAGGGTTTTGCAAGACGTTTCCTTCTGAATAAGCTGTAATGTGTTGACAAAGTTGTATCAAATCATCATCAGAGACATAAGGAGCAAATTCATGCTGTGTATAGGAGATTGCTATCTCCAACTTCTCTTTTGATTTATCGCTTTGTTTACGCTGTTGGTTAACTCGTATCTCCTGAATAAATTCAGTCTCTATACTCTTTTTGTCCCAATCCTGCTCAACTTCTTTCTTTTCTTGGGGTGATGATGGAAGCAGATGCTTGTGAGGAAAAAACTTCTTCACAATAGCTGTGAACAAGCCGTCAATCAGAAGCATTAGAGCTGAATAGAGAATGATGCCTACCCCTGTAACAATCCAGAAAATTACAGTTGCAGTAAATTCATCAACTCCAGCCGAGACAAAAACAAATCTCACGATTATACCAATTAAGGCACACGCCAGCAGGACGGATAAATAAACAATTATATATTCGAAGTACTTAGACTGCATCTTTATTCATTTTTGTGAGGTTATTCCTGAGTCTTTGTCTCTATCGTATCCAATTTTATGGCTTGTGCCGCCTTGTTTTTCTTTTCATCGACCACCTTTGCATAGATTTGCGTTGTCTTCACATTCGTATGTCCCAGCATCTTGCTTACGGTATAAATGTCTGTACCGCTGGCAAGTTGTAGAGTCGCGTAGGAGTGGCGGAAGCAATGAAAGCTTATGGACTTTTTGATGCCCGCAGCCTCTATCCAACGCTTTAGAGGTTTAGAAATCCATGACGGATCAGGCAGGTCTTCAAAAACCAATTGTTCTGGCAATCTTCGTTCTCCACATAGTTGTAGGGCTTGTTCCGAAATAGGCATATACTCTACTCCCTTGGTTTTCTTTTGAGTGAAATGTAACCTCGGCTGTTCTCCATCCATGTTGATCTCTTTCCACTTTAGTTTCTGAATATCACAGTGGCGTAATCCTGTCAGAGCAGAGAAAAGAGCTGCCCGTTTCATCACCTCACGATCACAAGGAGTTGAAGCAAGCGTATTTAACTCCTCTACGGTAAGGTATTCACGGCGAGACTCCTGTTCCTGAATACCTTTTATTTTGGCGGATATATCAACGGTCAGATAACCATCTATAAATGCCTGTTTGAGAGCTGCCTTGAAAATAGAAAAATAAGTGGATGCCGTATTGTGAGAAATAGTACCACATTTATTTCCTCCACGAGGTGCTGTTAAAAGGAATCGTTTGTATTCCTCTGCAAAAGCATTGTCGATTTTGAAAAACGGCAAATTGTCTCCAGCATACATTTTAAGAAAATCCAGAGCTCTCTTCCAATTGACAAGAATAGAAGTGGAGCTATTTTTGTGTCGCTTGTACATCGCCTCTCGAAAATAGCCAATGAAGTTTTGTTGCAAACGTTCCTTTTGCTCCGCCTGTGCCGTATCTGTATCACTGTACAAATCGGCATTATCGTATTCTCTTTGACGGAGCTTTCGCACCTCATCGGCATAGATACAAGCTTCTTGATCGACCTCACTTTTGCACTGTATCACTCCATTCAAATCTCGCTTGGGTTTGTACGATTTGCTCGAAGATGTTGTGCGTGCAGTCCGAGTTTTATCCCAGACTACCGTAGTTACTATGCGGTTGAGATACTCACGGACACGTTGTGGTTCGGATTTGCCCGCAGTATAGACTGGATAACTCTCAATGTAGAGATACCACTCATTTCTATATGCACTCTTGCGAAGTCTCACAGTTACTTTCGTGTTGTGTAATTCTTTTCTCATGTGTATCTAAGGTTATTTGTACAGTTGGTCTATCTCTGACTTTGGGGCATAGACATAATTACCAATCTGCCTTATGGGGATGGAAAACTTTCTGATATGCTTATATACCGTCCCTTCCGTGACACCAAACTTGGCTGTTATTTCACCAATTGTGTAACAATACTCGGGTTCAAGGTTGTAAAGCTTAGCCTCATTTCTTCTTCTCGCCTTTTGCTCATCAATAGGTCTCAGATTAAAGTTGCGTTCTAAATCTTCTTTACAGATACGAGTCATCCTTTTTCCCAAGTTATAACTTCGGAGAGCCTTACTTCTGACGAGTCGATATAGTGTATCTCTGCAAACGTCATATAAAGCAATAGCATCAGGGATAGAGAGGTAAGGTTGATCCTTGGGAACCTTTGCAGCCTTCTCTCTCCGTAGCTCTTCTAACTTTTCCTCTCGCTTCTTTTGTGAATACGCAGACCTTGAGCATTGTATAGAACAATACCTTGATGTGATTGTCTTGGCTAGAAAGGTCTTCCCACACAATTCGCACTTTCGCTCAATCTGAAATTTTGCAGCTGGCATACGCTTTTCTTATCTATCTGATAATCAATTTATATTTTTATTTAAGTCGCACTTTATACACTAATAAGTCGCGGCACAAATATGGTACAAATATACGACTAAAATCGATAGAAAACTATAGAAAATAAAAATAGCAGTAAGTTGTTATATTACTGCTATTTACTATTTGTCTGATGCTCGTTTGTGAGCGGAATTATTTCACTTCTTCAAAATCCGCATCCGTAACATCTCCTTCCTGATTTGCATCACCACCACCGGCATTAGCAGATGAAGCGTTAGGATTAGGTTGAGGACCTCCGGCTTGTGCACCTTGCTGAGCATACATCTGTTGGCTTGCTTCTTGGAAGATAGCGTTGAGCTTATCCATTGCAGCATCAAGTCCGGCAATGTCTTGAGCTTTGTGCTTCTCCTTAAGGTCGGCAAGAGCTGTCTCTATTTCGCTCTTCTTGTCGGCAGGAAGCTTATCGCCAAGATCCTTGAGGCTCTTCTCTATTTGGAAGATCATGCTGTCTGCTTGGTTCAGCTTGTCTATGCGCTCACGCTCTTTTTGGTCTGCTTCTGCATTTGCCGCAGCTTCGTCCTTCATGCGTTGGATCTCTTCTTCCGAAAGACCGGTAGATGCTTCGATGCGGATAGCTTGCTCTTTACCGGTAGCCTTATCTTTTGCACTTACGTTCACTATACCATTGGCGTCGATATCGAATGTTACTTCGATTTGAGGCACACCACGTGGTGCAGGAGGAATACCATCGAGAGAGAAACGACCGAGTGTTTTATTGTCTCTCGCCATAGAACGTTCTCCTTGAAGCACGTGAATGTCTACAGAAGGCTGATTGTCCGCAGCAGTGGAGAATACTTGGCTCTTCTTCGCAGGGATAGTGGTGTTGGCATCTATAAGCCTTGTCATCACTCCGCCAAGTGTTTCGATACCGAGAGATAGAGGAGTAACATCCAATAGAAGTACATCCTTTACATCTCCGCTAAGTACACCGCCTTGTATGGCAGCACCAAGAGCTACAACTTCGTCCGGATTCACTCCCTTGGATGGAGCTTTGCCGAAGATCTTTTGTACAATCTCCTGAATAGCCGGAACACGAGTGGAACCACCCACCAAGATTACTTCGTCGATGTCCGAAGCCTTAAGTCCTGCATCGGACAATGCTTTCTGACAAGGAGCCACACAAGCTTGGATGTACTTGTCTGCCAGCTGTTCAAACTTCGCTCTGGTCAATGTACGCACCAAGTGTTTGGGAATACCGTTTACCGGCATAATATATGGAAGGTTTATCTCTGTAGATGCAGAAGAAGATAGCTCTATCTTTGCCTTTTCCGCTGCTTCTTTAAGACGTTGAAGCGCCATAGGATCTTCGCTGAGAGTCAATCCTTCGTCCTTGCGGAACTCATCTACAAGCCATTCGATGATAACATGATCGAAGTCATCACCACCCAAGTGTGTATCACCATTTGTTGAGAGTACTTCAAAGACGCCATCACCCAATTCGAGGATAGAGATATCGAACGTACCACCACCAAGGTCGAATACAGCGATCTTCTTATCTGTTGTACTCTTATCCAAGCCATAAGCAAGAGCTGCGGCAGTAGGTTCGTTCACGATACGCTCTACTTTAAGACCTGCAATCTCGCCTGCTTCTTTTGTTGCTTGACGTTGAGCATCCGAGAAGTATGCCGGAACAGTTACCACCGCAGATGTTACCTCTTCTCCAAGATAATCTTCCGCCGTCTTCTTCATCTTCTGAAGAATCATCGCAGAAATCTCTTGAGGAGAGTAAAGACGACCGTTAATATCTACGCGGCAAGAGTCGTTATCTCCCTTAACAACCTTATAAGGAAGCTTGCTTGCTTCGTTTGCCATGTGTCCGAATGTCTCTCCCATAAGTCTCTTAATAGAGAATATGGTATTTTGAGGATTCGTGATAGCTTGACGCTTAGCAGGATCTCCCACCTTACGTTCTCCGTTTTCCACGAATGCCACTACTGAAGGTGTTGTTCTTTTACCTTCGCTATTTGCAATTACTACCGGCTCGTTACCTTCCATTACAGATACGCAGCTGTTGGTAGTACCTAAGTCAATTCCGATTATTTTTCCCATTATATATAATTGTTTTTAGTTTGTTCGTTCATTTCGGAAAGCTCTCTTTCGAGCATTCCACACAATAAAATTCAAACGGTGTGCCAACAGATTAAAGCTGGCAGAGTACACTGACAAGAGCTTAACTCTGGCAGAATGTATGACAGACATCTATGACACCTCTTGGATAGCATAGCAGATAACGTGCCAAATATGACTAAAAAAAGACTCCCACCTCTAAAAGAGGCAGGAGTCCCTGAATATTTTGGTAGACGAAAGTGTTTCTTACTTCACCTTATCTACGATAGCCTTGAATGCTTCCGGATGATTCATTGCAAGATCTGCAAGAACCTTACGGTTGATCTCTATACCGTTTGCATGAAGAGCACCCATAAACTTAGAGTAGCTCATACCTTCTTGACGAACAGCTGCATTGATACGTTGGATCCAAAGAGCACGGAAGTTACGTTTTTTGTTCTTACGGTCTCTGTAAGCATATGTAAGACCCTTTTCCCAAGTGTTCTTAGCAACGGTCCAAACATTCTTACGGGCTCCGTAATAGCCACGAGTGAGCTTCAAAATTCTTTTTCTCTTCGCTCTTGAAGCAACATGATTGACTGATCTAGCCATAGTTTAAAATTGTTTTGTGAGACTTAGCGGATTATGGAATCTCTTACTCCTTTGCGGGGCTAAGTGCTCTGTTAAAAAAATCTGTACAAATACTACTTTCAGGAGCCTCTGTTATCTGAGGTTAAGCATTCTCTTCACGCTGGCTTCGTCCACTTTGTGAACAAGACCTGTAGCGGTAAGATGACGTTTTTGCTTAGTTGTCTTCTTAGTCAGGATATGACTCTTAAAAGCGTGTTTGCGCTTGATTTTACCTGTTCCGGTAAGGGTAAACCTTTTCTTCGCACCGGAGTTAGTCTTCAATTTAGGCATTTTCGTACGTTTGTATTGTTTGTTAAACATAATGTTGTTGCGCAGCCATAAGCGCAATCAACACTTAAAATATATGAGTTATAAAGTCAAGAGCTTTGCAGCTGCTTTACTTTTTGGTCTTCTTAGGGGAGAACATCATGATCATTCTCTTACCTTCCAACTTGGGTAGCTGGTCTACTTTAGCGTATTCCTCCAAGTCGTTTGCAAACTTAAGCAGCAGCATCTCTCCCTGATCCTGGAAAAGGATGGATCGTCCACGGAAAAAGACATAAGCCTTAACCTTTGCGCCATCTTCGAGGAATCCTATCGCATGCTTGAGCTTGAAGTTATAATCATGCTCGTCTGTCTGAGGTCCGAAGCGAATCTCCTTCACCACGACCTTTACAGATTTTGCTTTCTGTTCCTTCAGTTTCTTTCTTTGCTGATAAAGAAACTTCTGGTAATCCATTATTCTACACACCGGAGGCTCACCATTAGGAGAAATCTCCACGAGATCCAAGCCCTGTTCCTCTGCCATTGCAAGAGCTTTCTGAGTAGGATAGATACCTTGCTCTACATTATCTCCTACGAGACGAACCTCTTTTACACGGATCTTCTCATTTAATCTATGCTGATCCTTATCGTCTTTCTTGTTGTTTATCGCCATTCAGTACTTTTTTCTGTTGCCGGTGAATATGGGTGTGTATGTTATAATGTATATGTATAATCAAAATAGGGATTAAGCCTGCCATGCATTAAGCATAGACTCAACCTCTTCGTTCAAATTCTTCGCAAAGGTAGTAAATTCTTCCGAACCTTTATCACCTTCACCTTGCTTTCTTACAGATACCGTGTTGGTTTCCATCTCTTTTTCTCCTACGATAAGCAGGTAAGGGATGCGTTTAAGCTCGTTATCCCGGATCTTTTTGCCGATTTTCTCATTTCTGTCATCCACCGAAGAGCGAATGTCTTGAGAAGCAAAGTAGCGAGAAACATTATAAGCATAGTCGTTATACTTTTCGCTGATAGGCAGGATAACCACCTGATCCGGTGTGAGCCATAGAGGGAACTTTCCGGCAGTGTGCTCAATAAGCACTGCCACAAAACGCTCCATAGATCCGAATGGTGCTCTGTGAATCATCACAGGGCGGTGTTTCTTGTTATCCTCTCCGGTATATTCGAGGTCGAAGCGTTCCGGGAGGTTATAATCCACCTGAATGGTACCGAGCTGCCAACGGCGACCAAGGGCATCCTTCACCATGAAGTCAAGCTTAGGTCCATAGAATGCCGCTTCTCCATATTCTATTACGGCACTCAAACCTTTCTCCTGACAAGCTTCTATGATCGCTGTTTCTGCTTTTTCCCAGTTTTCCTCGCTTCCGATATATTTACTTCTGTCCTCTTTGCTTCTGAGCGATATTTGCGCTTCAAAGTTTTCAAAGTTGAGAGCTTTGAAGATGATGAAGATGATATCCACAACCTTCAAGAACTCTTCTTTCAGCTGATCGGGACGGCAGAAGATGTGCGCATCATCTTGGGTAAACCCTCTTACACGGGTAAGACCATGAAGCTCACCACTCTGTTCATAACGATAAACCGTACCGAACTCTGCCAGACGCACCGGAAGATCTCTATAAGAACGAGGCTTCACCTTGTACATCTCGCAGTGGTGAGGGCAGTTCATCGGCTTAAGCATGAACTCTTCTCCCTCTTGAGGCGTAAGGATAGGGCGGAAAGCATCTTCCTTATACTTCTCATAGTGTCCGGAAGTAACGTATAGAGCCTTGTTGCCGATATGCGGAGTCATCACCTGATCATAACCATAACGCTTTTGGATCTTCTTCAAGAAGTCTTCGAGCGAAAGGCGAAGCTGTGTACCTCTCGGCAGCCACAAGGGAAGACCGGCACCCACATTTTGTGAGAAAGCAAAGAGCTCCAACTCTTTACCGATGCGTCTGTGGTCTCTCTTTTTGGCTTCTTCCAGAAGAACGAGATACTCATCGAGCATCTTCTTCTTAGGGAAAGTGATACCATATATACGTGTGAGCTGCTTGCGCTTTTCGTCTCCACGCCAGTATGCACCCGCAATGGAGAGCAGCTTTATAGCCTTTATGGGCGATGTGTCTCTCAGGTGAGGACCGCGACAGAGATCGGTAAATCCTCCCTGTGTATATGTTGTGATGGTACCGTCTTCAAGGTCTGTTATAAGCTCTATCTTATATTCGTCTCCTTTTTGGTTCCAGTACTCCAAAGCGTCCGACTTGCTTATGGCACGTCTTTGCAGCGGGCATCCTTGAGATGCCAACTCTTTCATCTTGTTCTCTATTGCAGCCAGATCGGAGTCTTTTATCACTCTGTCCCCAAGATCCACATCGTAATAGAAACCGTTCTCGATGGCCGGACCGATACCGAACTTCACTCCCGGATAAAGCTCCTGCAATGCTTCCGCCATGAGGTGAGCACTGGTGTGCCAGAACGCATGCTTGCCTTCTTTGTCGTCCCACTTGTGAAGAATGATGGAAGCATCCTCCGTAATGGGCGTGGCAAGGTCGGAATTTTTACCATTTATAGACGCCGAAAGGACATCTCCGGCCAATCTGGAGCTGATAGACTCCGCTATTTGAAGAGGAGTGATACCGGACTCGAACTCTCTCTGAGAGCCATCGGGGAAAGTTATCGTTATTTGAGACATAAGTTCCTATTGAATCTATTTTTTGATCTAAATATTGTGCAAAGATACTTCTTTTAGTGTATAAATAAAAGAATGAACCTGTTATATTCTTTGAAGCAAACTTTGACTGTCGCAAAGCAAGCCGTGAGTTTTTGCGGAGCAAGCCGTGAGTTCTGCAAAGCAGGTCATGAGTTTTGCAAATCGAACCATGAATTATGGAAAACGAGGCTTGGTTTTCACCTTTTATCCCGTTTAGAGCAACCTCTTTTAAGGTTTAGAGAATGTTCTGAACGGCTTCGGAGAAAAAATCTTTCGGGAGAAAAGATCCGGGCAGACACCTGAAAAAGAAAGAGGATGCGCCTTGATGAAAGACGCATCCTCTCTTATTCTTCGGGTCTAAACGGATGTTTAGAACGATAGCTGTTCTATGTACTTGTCTATATCTTGAGCATCTTGAGAAGCGTAGTACTTTTCCTTGATGGTTTTGTAGCATTCCAAAGCCTTGTCATTCTGACCAAGATGCTTGTAAACGGTTGCCGCTTTCTTCAAATATATCGGAGAGATCAGCTCGTTATCGGCGCTCTTTGCTGCTTTTTCAAAGTAGCCGATGGCTTCCTGATACTTGTCTTGCTCTACATAGCAGTCTCCGATAAGACCGATCAGAGCAGGTGCGACCATGGTATCCGAAGAGTCGAACTTCTTCAAATGCTCTTCAGCCTTTGCATAGTCTCCGAGCTTGTAGTAGCAGATACCTGCATAAGCATGAGCCACATTGCCTGAAGGCGTACCATCATACTTTTTGATTACGTCCAAGAAACCCATGATGTCTGCACCGTTACCGTTAAGAGCGAGCTGGAAAGAGTCTTTGGCGAAATAGTTTTCCGCAACGAAGATGCTCTTTTCTGCATTCTTCTCATGGGGTTGTTTGTACAGATACTTGTATCCCAAAATGAGACCCACCAAAGCTACTGCTGCTATGATGACAAAGACAATAGCTTTCTTGTTTTCGTCTAAAAATTTCTCCGAACGGGTTATAGCTTCCGCTGTAGTCTCTCCTAACGAAGAGTGTTGTTTCTGATCCTTCATTTTTAGTCTCGTAATCTAAATGTGACTTTTAAGTTTATGCTCAAAAAATTAGAGAATAATTCATTCCGCCCACAAAAGTACAAAATAAAGTTGAATACCCTGATACTACCATCTTAATTTTGTAGCGGATAGAGAGCGGAAAGAAAGCAGAGCAAACGGACAGGTTTACTTTTGAGACAGTTTTTTCTGCCACTTCCAAGCGCTCAGAAGAGTCTCAGCCAACTCTTTTTCTGCCCGCCATCCCAACACTTCGTTGGCATGTTGGGGGTCTGCCCAGACCTTTTCTATGTCTCCCTCTCTTCGTCCTACAATCTTGTACGGAAGAGCTACGCCGGTAGCTTCTTGAAAGGTATGTACCAGCTCCAGAACGCTGACGCCTCGTCCCGTTCCGATGTTAAAGACTTCCATCTGCTCGCCTTTATCGCTCTTGAGCATACGATCCATGGCGATGACGTGCGCTTTGGCAAGGTCTACCACATTGATATAGTCTCTGATGCAAGAGCCGTCCGGTGTGTCGTAATCATCCCCGAAGACGCTCAGTTCGGCACGGATGCCGGCTGCGGTTTGCGTGATGTAAGGGACAAGATTTTGGGGTACGCCGATGGGGAGCTCGCCTATCTTGGCAGACGGATGAGCACCTATCGGATTGAAGTAGCGCAGCAGAATAGCTTTGTAAGGCGCACCGGAGTAGATGGTGTCGCGTATGATCTCTTCGTTGATCTGCTTCGTGTTGCCATACGGAGAGAGTGCAGGTTTTGTGGGAGCCGCTTCCGTGACGGGAAGTATATCCGGCTGCCCGTAAACGGTGCAGGATGAGGAGAAGACGATACCCTTGACATGATGCTCGGACATCAGCTCCAGCAGGTTCAGTAGCGTTACTATATTGTTACGGTAATAGAGCAGTGGTTTCTGCACAGACTCCCCTACCGCCTTGCTTGCAGCGAAATGAATAATACCCTCTATACCCGGATGAGAAGAGAAGATGCGGCTTAGCCCCTCTTTATCGTTGCAGTCCAACTCATAAAACAACGGACGCACACCCGATATGGACTCTATCCCGTCTATCACTTCTTTATTGGAATTGGAAAGGTTATCCACGATAATGACATCATATCCGGCTGCTTGAAGCTCCACGGTGGTATGAGAACCGATATAACCGGTACCGCCGGTTACCAAAATTGTTTTCTTATTCATATCTAATTCTTTGGGTTTTTGCTCTCGCAAATTTAAGAAACTTTCTGCAATATAACGGCTCCGATTTTACCCTTAATGCACAGACAAAAAGAGAGGAACAAAATACCGATTTATAGCTATTGTGTAGAAAGAAAGGTATGTATAGTTTTGCACAAAAATTCAGAAGTAGAATATTCTATGCTCTGTTCTGTATAAAGCAATGAATCGCATCATCTTTACCCTCTTGGGTATATTCATATACTCTGCCTCCTTTGCACAGCAAGGGAAGAAGCGCAACGCCGACGACTACCGGGAGATCGAGGAAGTAGTGGTAACGGCAACCCGTACTCCGAAAAAGATATCTAACTCCCCTGTGATGACGCAGGTGATCACCGCCAAACAGATAGAGTCCAGAGGTCTTACGGACATTAAATCTCTTCTATCGCAAGAGGTACCGGGGCTTACGTTCAATGAGGTCGGCTTCGGAACAAGCATCAATATGCAAGGGCTTAGTGGCAAACACATCCTTTTCCTTATAGATGGAGAGCGTATGGCAGGAGAGAGTGGCAATAATATAGACTACCAGCGGATCAATCTGAACAATATAGAAAGGATAGAGATTGTCCAAGGTGCCGGGTCTGCCATCTATGGTACGCAGGCAATGGGAGGCGTCATCAATATCATCACGAAAAAGCCCAAAGATCGTTTTCGACTCTCACTGGACACGAAGTGGAGCCCGGCTTATCAGACGAACTATCCCTCGATAGAAGCAGGCGATAAATACGCTCTCTTCAAACGAAATGCCGATGCACCCAACCTGAACGGCTCGTTGACCGCATCCTACCGCCATAGCAAGTGGAGTACACAGACCACACTGACGCATCGGAGTGCGGACGCTTACGCTCTCTATGACAGCGAAGGGCTCAAAAAACATTTCAAGAAACAGGATCTTACCATCACGCTGCCGGTAAGCACTTCCCCGACCAATGTCTCAGGCTTCCGTACCAACAGCGTACGTGAAGTGTTGACATTCACTCCGAACAAAAGGCTCTCCCTCTCCGCTACGGGCACTCTGTACGAGATGAGCAAGTATGATCTCAATCCGGACAACCTTTACGAATACAACACGGATATCGCCGGAAGCATCTCCGGAACATATACATTTGATAATAAGGGAATGCTCAAGCTCACGCTTTCGGGTGATCAGTACAACAAGTACAAGAAGTTCGAACTGATAAAAGGACGCAAAGACCTCATCTACAAACACCGTTTGGTGCAGCCGCGCCTCTCGTACGTCCGGAAGATCGGAGAGCACCACGAGCTGAGCCTTGGCGCAGAATACTTCGACGAGATGCTTTACACGGATAAGTTTACCAATGTTGGCTACTCCGCCCGAAGCCAGCACAGCGCATCTCTTTACGTTCAAGAGGACTGGCAGATCACTCCCCGCTTTGGCATTATAGCCGGGCTGAGAGGAGATTATCACAACGCTTACGGCTTCAATCTTGCACCCAAAGCGGCAGCCATATATAAGCTGATGCCGGTAACGCTCCGCTTCAATTACGGCGCAGGATACCGATCGCCGAGTATCAAAGAGCTGCACATGAACTGGGATCATCTCGGTATGTTCATGATCTATGGCAACTCCGCACTTCGACCGGAGCGCAACCACTACTTCTCTCTCTCTTCCGAGTATGTCTCCGGACGCTTCTATGCGCTGATCTCCGGCTACTACAACAGCTTCTCCAACAAGATCGAGGGCATTTGGCGGAACAATCAAAAAGAACTTCATTACAACAACATCGAGTCTTCTCTCCTTGCCGGACTGCAGGCACAGATACGATTCAATCCGTTTGTGAACGGGCTTCATCTCCACGCTTCTGCCAGCTACCTCCACCCCACAAAGAACAAAAGTCTCCAGCTCAACACACAAAGCACTCTGTCCGGAACGCTTCGTGCCGAGTACGATCGCTCATGGGGAAAGAGCGGCATCAACATCAACCTTTCCGGTTCGTATATCGGCAAAAAGGAGTTTGACGTCCAAGAAGATCTCGAACAAAACGGTACCACGACAACGGAATACTACACGACAATCATTCCGGCGTACTCCCTCTGGCACGTTTCCCTCTCCTATCGCCACGACAAAGTAGGTCAGATAACGCTCGGAGTGGACAACATATTCGACTACCACGCAGGTATCGTCAGCTTCAATTCATATACGGGGATCGGGCGAAACGCTTTTGTATCTCTGCATCTCAAGATATAGTCTGCCCCCGTTTTACTTCAAACACAACTTATATACTTATCACTTATGAACAGAACAATCTTTATCTCGCTCGTCATACTGGCAGCGCTATCACTGACATCGTGCGAAAAAAAGCCCGGAGAGGCTCCATCTCCCGATGCTTCTGCAAAAGAGTACACACAGAGCAAACCTACCGAGTTTCAAGGAGAATGGATCTACTTCTCTTTTGCTACGGGCAAAGAAGTGGGAGGCGTTACAGAGTCCAACTATCAAGAGCGTTCAGACTGGGATATAGCGTTCAACTCCTTCTTCTTCCGTACGAACAGCGGTAAGTCCGGCAAAGGGAAAGGTGGCGCACTCAAGACAGACAAGCAGAATCTTGCCGATGTCAAAGAAGCACCGATCACAGGATACGGCATAGACGAAGACTACGTTGCTCTCGGCTACAATGGTAAAGTGATCGAACACAAAACCACGGCAAACGTTGTGCTGAGCGGCATCTCCAAGATCCAGCTCCAACCAAGAGTAGACATCCGACTCGGTGAGGCAATCAGGTTCCAAGGACCTCCTCCCACTTATACACCCAACGAAAACATCTTCATCATCCGCACGGCGGACGGCAAGTATGCCAAAGTAAAGTTCGTCAGCTACTCCAATGCAGAAGGCAGACCGGGATACATCAGCTTCAAATATGTCTACCAAGCCGATGGCAGTACGAAACTGAACTAACTTCCATTATCTGGAATACAGACTATCCGCATCGCTACGGATAGACAAGCAGAAGAAGCCGTAAATCTATCTTTACGGCTTCTTATTTTTTGACGACAGACAAAACTCACTTATAGTCTACAGAAAAAAAACTTTGGATTAGTAAGAAAATAAATTTCCGTGGCCAAGAAAAAATTTTTCATGGGCATGGAAAAAAATTTTCATGCGGACAGAAATATTTTTTCGTATATGCAGAAAAATATTTTTGCATATGCAGAAATTTATTTTCGTATATGCAGAAAAATATTTTTGCATATGCAGAAATTTATTTTCGTATATGCAAAAATTTATTGGTGTGCGGACGGAAATAAATTGGCGTGCGGACGAGAGTGTGCGATGACGGGATAGGGGGATTATTCTTCTTGCAACTCTTCTATTCCAGCAAAGTAGAGTGATGAGATTTCATCAAAAAAAGAACCGGCAAGCTCCTCTTTCACGGAGAAAGTCCATTGGTATCCGGAGAGAGAGCTTTCGGTATCTGCCGTCTCGGCAGAATAGGTCTTCGCCACACGCATGATGGTGTTGATGTCGTCGAATCCGAAAGAGACTTTGTAGCGTCTGGCGAGGTCTATGGTGATGATTTCGGATGCCGCTATCGCCAGAGCGGCTGCTTCTTTGTAGGCTACGATGAGTCCGCCCGTCCCCAGCTTTATCCCCCCGAAGTAGCGAACAACGGCAACGAGGATATTGGTCAGCTCGGCGGAGTGTATCTGTCCCAAGATGGGCTTTCCGGCTGTGGAGGATGGTTCTCCGTCGTCGTTGGCTCTCTCTTGTCGCGTTCGCGTCCCCACGACATAAGCCCAGCAGACATGGCGAGCATCGAAATACTCTTTTCGCAACTTTGCTACCTCCTCCAGTGCTTCTTCCGGAGAGGTTACGGGGATGGCGAAGGAGATGAATTTGCTTCGCTTCTCGGTCAGGGCGCTTTGGGAGCGTTGAAGGATGGTCTTATATGCGGTCATTGCCGGTGAAGTATGGATAAGAGTTCGTTTCGCCAGTCGGCTCCGTTGTGGGGCATGATCGTTCGGAAGCCAAACTTTTTCCCC
This sequence comes from Porphyromonas canoris, assembly GCF_000765975.1. NCBI lineage: Bacteria > Pseudomonadati > Bacteroidota > Bacteroidia > Bacteroidales > Porphyromonadaceae > Porphyromonas > Porphyromonas canoris. The sequence goes on along the minus strand of NZ_JQZX01000013.1, from coordinate 11,821 downwards.
ATCTCCACGTTTGCCTCTCCGTCGTCCACAAAGAGGGTTTTCTCCGGATCCATTCCGGAAATATCTATGGCTGCCTGAAAGATTTCGGCTTCCGGCTTGCACAGATTCATGTGATAGGAGCAAAAGGTCTTGTGGAAAAATCCTTCGAGCTTCCTTCTGTCGGGCAGGAAGGAGTTGCTATTACACCAATTGTAGATGAAAGGATTATTATTGCTGAGGAGATAAAGGTTGTAGTGAGGCAGAAGATGCTGCTCTATAAACTCAAACTTATAGGCTTGCGCTTCGCGGACAAAGCCGAGCAGGCAGTGCTCTATATCGTTATAGGTGTAGCTGCGTCCGTATCTCTGCGAGAGCGCCCGGACAAACTCGTAGGCGGAGAGCGTCCCTCGTTCAAGGTCGAGGAAAAGTCCGCTCTGCTTGTAGGGGTTAAGAAATTGGCGTGCATCATACACGCCAATCTCTTGAAATCTTTTTATGCTCTCCTCAATATCAAGATGGAGCAGGACGCCACCGAGATCAAGGACAATGTTTTCTATTTTCATCCGCAATGAGATTACTTCTTAAGCCATCTGTCGAACCAAGACCGGAAGCTTCTGTAGAACAACATTCCGTTTTGAGGCTTCAATATCCAGTGTGTTTCGTCCGGATACAACAACATCTCGGTTGGTATTCCTCTCATGCGTGCGGCATCGAAAGCCTGCATGCCTTGGGAAGCAAGGATGCGGAAGTCGTACTCCCCGTGACAGATGAAGATAGGAGTGTCCCACTCGCCCACAAAGCGGTGAGGAGAGGTGGCAAATGTTTTCTGTGCGGTGGCATTGCTCTTATCCCAGTATGGACCGCCCATATCCCAGTTGGCAAAGAACTTCTCTTCCGTTTCGAGATACTGCGCCTCAAGATTGAAGATACCGGCATGCGCGAAGAACGCTTTGAAGCGTTTGTTGTGATGCCCGGCAAGCCAATAAGTGGAGAATCCGCCGTAACTTGCGCCCGTACATCCCAAACGATCTTTATCTATATAAGAAAGAGTCGCGGCATGATCGATGGCAGCAAGGTAGTCTTTCATGTTCTGACCACCATAATCTCCGCTGATCTGTTCGAGCCACTCCTTGCCAAAAGATGGTAAGCCTCTGCGGTTCGGTGCCACAATGACATATCCGAAAGAAGAGAATGTATTGAGGTTCCAACGATAACTCCAAAACTGGCTCACCGTACTCTGAGGACCTCCCTGACAGTAAAGAATAGCAGGATACTTCTTATTAGGATCGAAGAACGGAGGCTTCACGAACCATGTGAGCATCTTCTTACCATCCGTAGTGTCTATCCATACTTTCTCCACTTGAGCCATCTCTATACCGGCAAGCACGGCATCATTTTCTGTGGTGAGCTTTGTGAGCTTGCCCAATCCTCTATTCTTCTTGGTTTTCTTTGCAGGAAGCTCCACGCGGAAGAGATCCGTAGGGTGAGTGAAAGACTGAATACCGGTAACGAAGGTACGACCATTGCCTGAGAATGCCGTTACATCGTGTACGCCTTCGGTTATGGCCTCTATCTTGTCTGTGGCAAGATCTATCTCGTAGATATTGGTAAGAGCTTCTATGGTAGCGACAAAGCGAATCTTCTTTCCATCGGGTAGCCAAACGAACTGATCTACATGGTGTTCAAAATCGGGAGCATGGTGCTTCTTCATCTGGGTCTTAAAATCCATCACAAACAGACGCTTAATATCCGCCTCATAACCATCGCGCTCCATGCTGACCCAAGCAATGGACTGACCATCCGGAGAAAACATAGGATTGGTATCGTAGCCCATCATTCCTTCCGAAAGATTTACCGTAGTGGCTGTCTCTGTATCGAAAAGATAGATGTCTGTATTTGTGCTTACAGCATACTCCAATCCGACTTTCTTGCGGCAAGAGTAAGCCAAGTATTTGCCTTCATTAGACCAAGCGAACTGCTCGATTCCGGCATGAGGTTTGGTAGGAGCCTCGAACCACTCATCCGCTCTAAGTACAGGCAGGAGATCGCCGGCGATCTTATTGGAGCCGGTTTCTACCTTCGCAACAAATGGTTTCGGTATGGAGACCTTCCACTCGTCCCAATGCTTATACATAAGATCGGTGTAGATCTTTCCGGAAATCTTGTCAAGGTCTTTGTTTCTATCCTTTGCGATATTGGGCAACTCCACATCTCTTACCACCACAACCTTTTCACGATTGGGAGAGAAAAGAAATCCGGTAACATCAAAGTCGAAACTTGAGAGCTGTACAGATGTCTTATTTACTGTATTATAAAGCCATATCTGAGAGAAGTCCCCCGCCTTTGCAACATAAGCAATCTCCGTATCCGATAAGAATGTAGCCTGAGAAGCTTTCTTGTCCGTACCTAAAATTACCTCCGGAGCACCTTTGCCATCAAGACGCGCCAATACCACTTCGGAAAGAATCTTATTGTCCTTGATATTGGGCATGGATCGGCTATAAAGATACATCTGACCATTGGGAGAGAGTGTAGGTGCCGAAATACGAGTAAGTGAAAGTAAAACTTCCGGAGTCATTGCTTTCTTCTCCGTAGAAGCACCGGGAGTAGCTGCTGTTGCGGATCCGCTCCCGAATCCGATAGCAGCACAGAGGCATGCCATAAAGAATGTTTTTTTCATGTAGAATGTCTGTTGCTTATTTATACTTATTCTTAAATCCTCAATTAAAAGGAGCCATAAAATAGAGATCTCGTAAAGAAATGAAACAAAACCTCTTTTTTATTCCTCCGCTAAAGTACTAATAATATATCAGCCCTACAAAAGAACCTCTGCCATACCAAACAAGCAGTTATGGCAGAGCACAAAAAAAATGAAAGCCACACGTCTGTTGTGTAGCTTTCACTCTATATCGTAGCCCTAATAGACAAAATATAAATACTCCGATCGCTATCCTATTAAGGGGCTATACGCTCCAATGTCCACTCTCCTCTTTCATCTTGTACGTAAAGAAAACGATCATGCAGACGACTCTCACGCCCTTGCCAAAACTCTATCCTGTGTGGAACAACTTGATAGCCCCCCCACGAATCCGGTCTTGGAACTTCTCGTCCGGTATATTTGAGAGACTCTTTCATAAACTCCGTCATGATAAATGTACGAGATGGTATAGGTCTGCTCTGAGGAGAGATACGAGCTCCGACTCTGCTTTTATATGGACGTGAACGGAAATAAGCATCCGAAACTTCCGGAGCAACTTTCGTGCAGACGCCCTCTATGTGTATCTGACGTTCGAACTGATGCCATAAAAATGTAAGCGACACATAGGGATTTGCAGCTATTTGCTCCCCTTTTCGGCTCTCGTAATTGGTGTAAAAAATAAACTTCCCATTCAAGATTTCTTTCAAAAGTACTGTCCGAGAAGAAGGATGACCATCCGGAGTTGCCGTCGTTACGATTACTGCCGTAGGTTCTATTGCTTGCTTTTCAACGGCCTCCTTTATCCACTCATCCACTTTTACAAGCGGATCTTTTGGCATATCCTTTCTATCAAGACTTCCGGCCTTGAAGTCTCGACGGATATCCTGTAGTTCTAAGCTCATAATGTATTATTAGTTAAAAATAGAAAGGTTCTAACAAGTGATGCTTTGTATGCTCTGCTCATGAAGTGCAAGTCCTCCTTCGGATGTTTCACGATAAATACTGGGAAGATCTTTACCTGTCTGCTTCATGACGGAGACGACCTGATCAAAAGAAACCCGGTGAGTACCATCGGAAAAGTTGGCATAAGTATTAGCATCCAAAGCACGAGCAGCTGCAAAGGCATTACGTTCAATACAAGGTATCTGTACAAGTCCGCAAACGGGATCACATGTCAACCCCAGATGGTGTTCGAGTCCCATCTCTGCGGCATACTCTATCTGTTTGAGTGTTCCTCCAAAAAGCTGATTCGCTGCTGCTGCCGCCATACTGCAAGCAACCCCGACCTCTCCCTGACATCCGACCTCTGCTCCGGAGATAGAAGCATTTGTACGTGCAACGTTGCCAAATAACCCTGCAGTAGCCAATGCTCTATGAATACGCTTTGGAGTGAAAGAACGAGAAGTAGATAGGTGATAAAGCACTGCCGGCAATACACCACAAGAACCACAAGTAGGGGCTGTAACTATACGGCCTCCCGCTGCATTCTCTTCCGATACGGCAAGAGCATACGAGTAAACCAATCCTCTACTCTGTACATTACTGCCATATCCTTTGGCTCGAATCATATAATCCCCTGCTTTTCGACGCAGATTCAATCCGCCGGGAAGGATTCCTACTTCATCGAGTCCTCTCTCCACAGCCTCCTTCATCACTTTCCACACTTCGTCCAAATGTTCCCAGATCTCAGGACCTTCGTACTTTTCCACATACTCCCAGTAGTGAAGACTGTTGGTCTTACAATAGTCCATAATCTCCGTAATAGTATTATGCGGATAGATTTCTTGGGATGTGCGCTCGTCAAACTCCTCATTGGCAAGAGAACCACCGCCGACACTGAACACCAGCCACTCCTTGATAAGATTGTTTTCTGCATCAAAAGCTTCAAATCGAATCCCATTGGGATGGAAGTCCAACTCTGTCTTGGGTTCCCACACGATTATTGTAGGAGCTATCGGGCGCAGGACATCCAACACCGCAACATCTGTCATGTGACCAACACCCGTAGCAGCAAGACTCCCATACAACGTTGTGCGGAAAGATGCTACCGTCTCAGGCAGATCCTGTATGAAGATCTCTGCGGCTCTTTTAGGTCCCATGGTATGACTTGAAGATGGGCCATTGCCTATCTTATATATCTGTTTGATAGATTCCATAAATACTTTTTCTACTCCGGAAAGAAATTTTATCTACACACGACTTTTTTAACCGAACAAAGATACCAATAAAGTATTATTGATAATCATATCAGATACTATTTAAGGTCGTCTCCGGAGAACGTAAAAGGGAGAAGCATTCTGTTATCTTCCAAGACAACACTTTTATCTTTTCCTGCAAGAATAACCTTGTACGGTTTATTGTAGCGATAAGATACCTCTACCATGACCTGCCTGCATGCTCCACATGGAGATATGGATGGTACTACCTCTCCACCGTGAATGGCTATGATAGCCAAGGCCTCTACGGAAGCATCCGGATATTGTGCATTTGCATAGAAGAGAGTTGTCCGCTCTGCACATATCCCGGATGGATAAGCCGCATTCTCCTGATTGGATCCAGAAACAATCTCCCCATTGGAAAGAAGAACGGCAGCCCCGACATGAAATCCGGAGTAAGGAGCATAAGCTTTTTCCGCAGCCTCTTGGGCTTTAGCTACAAGAGCCTGCTCCGTATCCGACAACCTGTCATTAGGACGCAGATAATATGGTATAGTAATTTGTTTCTGATTCATAACTTAAGTTTTTGTAACCTCTAAGATACGAAAAAGCTACTTTACAACTGAAAAATTCACGTTGTAAAGTAGCTTTTGGGATTGCTCTAAAAATATATACTATAAGCTAATCTGACGTAGTAGGATCCGAAGATTGCCCATACTCGTACTGCAAAACGCACGAAGAAGAGAGCCTCTCTTACTCTTCTACGCTTCTAAGCTTCTGAACATATCTGGCCTTTTCCATCTGTTTTCTCTTAGTTACAGAAGGTTTAGTAAAAGCCTGACGTGCTCTAAGCTCGCGAACGGCACCAGTACGTTCAAATTTTCTCTTGAACTTCTTTAGGGCTTTCTCTATGTTCTCGCCCTCTTTCAATTGTACTACAATCATGATTTGTGTATATAGCTATTATTTTATTATTGTATCCAAACTTGATTTAATGGAAAGGAGAGCAAGCTCTACTTTGGTGTGCAAAGATACTAAGAACTTTGCATATAAGCAAGATAGGGAATAAAGAGCTACTTTTATGTTACTTCACTTTGCTCGCTATCCATTCATTAATCGCTGCTACAAGCAGGCTATTTTCTTCGGAGGAGCGTGTACTCACCCCTATAAACTGATTACTCAAGCCACAAACATCATCCGTTGTCCGAATATTGATATTGCGATGCTCTGCAAGGAAACGTGCCAGTTCTCTTCCGTCTCCGACATTCAGCTTGATCAAGAAGTAAGGAGTATTTGATGGTAAAACCTCTATCTCCGGTATTGTTGCAAGAGTAGAGCGAAACTCTTCCGCACTGCGCAGCCACTTTCTTAAAGGAATGACAAACTGAGCCGGATGCACAAAAATATACTTCCCTGCCTCTTGTGCAATAGTGCTTATACTATAAGAAGCCACTTGCTTCTGCAACACCTTTCCAATGCCTTCCGGAGCAACAATATAAGCCAAGCGAAGTCCGGGTAGATTGTAACTTTTGGATACAGAAGAGAACATGATCATATTGCTCCTCTTGCCCATATCCGATGGCTTTAATGGATCGTCCAAGACGTAATTTCCATAGGTAATATTAAAGATAAAAGTTACATTGGGGTGGCTATCCACCATATCCAAAATATCTTTTCTCCTGTACTGCTTACCGGAAACCGTGTTCGGATTTGCCATCCAGCAGAGATCTATTCCCGTAAAGTCCAACTCGGACAAACTATTGATCTCACCCGAAAGAACGATCTCGTGATGGCTTGCCTCGCATCCCTCTATAAGCTTACCACCGCAAGGCGTAACAAAGAGAGATTTCTTTCGATCAAATATCCGAGCTATCACATTGACAGCAGTGAAAGTTCCCGCCGTAATGATCAGATTGCCATCCTTGAGTTCATAGCGACGGGCCAACAGACGACGAAGCGACTTGGCATCCCTTTCCGGATAAGAAGATATTATATCTATCTGTTCTATCAGATGGCTTTTAAGCTTATCCAACGTGGCTCCATACCATACATTGGTACCGAAATCCATCGGTTGCTTTTGTTCAAGTCTTGCAGCTGTTGTTCTCATATCTTTATTGGTGTTGTGAGGTATATTTATATCCGTTTCCAAGTACAAAGTTACCAAAGAATTTACAGAAAGAAAGTCCAAATGGCTTTTGCCCTCTTTACAATTTGCAAAGGTTATGTCCCATACGCTCTTTCTTTGTGATCATATACTGATAGTTGTACTTGTTGGGTGTTACCTCTATGGGCACATTCTCTACTACTTCGAGCCCGTAGGCTTCAAGTCCGATGCGCTTTACGGGATTGTTGGACATGAGTCTCATCTTCTGTACACCCAACAGATGTAGCATACTTGCTCCCACTCCATAGTCTCTCTCATCGGCATTGAAGCCCAGATGTAAATTTGCATCTACTGTATCCAAGCCCTCTTCTTGCAATTTATAGGCTTCTATCTTAGCCATCAGACCTATTCCACGTCCTTCCTGATTCAAGTAGATTACCACACCTCGTCCTTCTTCTTCTATCTTTCTTAATGCGGAGTGAAGCTGTTCTCCACACTCACAGCGCATAGATCCGAAGATATCCCCTGTTGCACAAGAAGAGTGAACACGAACCAGCACCGGCTCTCCGTCTGCAATATCTCCCTTGATGATGGCTATATGCTCCAATCCGTTTGATTTCTGTTTGAATGGGACTATTGTAAAGTCTCCATACAGCGTCGGAAGATGGGCGGAGGCTCCTTTCTCCACTATCGAGTCGTAGCGGAGACGATATTGAATGAGATCTTTGATGGTAATGATATTGAGCTCAAACTGCTTGGCGATCTCTATCAACTGTGGCAGACGAGCCATGGTACCATCATCATTGATCACTTCTATAAGACACGCCACCGGTTCAAGACCTGCAAGTTTACAGAGATCTACCGAAGCCTCTGTGTGTCCTGCACGACGAAGTACTCCCTTTTCCTTTGCCTTCAGAGGACTTATATGTCCCGGTCTTGCAAGCATATTGGGTGTAGTCGCAGGATCGGCAAGAGCCAGTATCGTCATTGCTCTATCATACATGGATACACCCGTGGTACACCCCTTACCTATCAAGTCCACCGTCACAGTAAATGGGGTTTCGTGCAGAGAAGTATTATCCTGCACCTGCATAGGGAGCTGAAGTTGCGCAGCCCTGGTTTCGGATATTGGAGCACACAATACACCGCGACCATATCGCATCATAAAGTTGATGATTTCAGGAGTAACCTTTTCTGCCGCTATCACAAAGTCGCCTTCATTTTCGCGGTCTTCATCATCCACAACGATAACAATTTTACCCTGTTTTATATCTTCAATCGCCTGTTCTACACTGGCAAGTTGGAATTCCATAGCTTTTCTTTCCGAGTTATTTATATGTTTAATATGTTATATGTCCGTTTTTACACTTCTCTACCGGCATATTCCCGAAGCGATGTCAGTGTTACCTGCATCTGCTTGAGCGATTTACGAAGTTGTCGAGTACGTATATAGTAATATCCGAAAACCATTAGCCCCAAAGGGAGAAGTATCATCAATAATTTATTGAGCCATCCAAACCTTGACTGAGGCAAGAACGCTATTGTCGAGAGCAAGGGTACTTCTGCCAGTTTGGATACCAACAGCAGATCCCGGCTATTAGCCAAATACTCCACAAGCTGCTCTGTACGCATCACAAGATTTCGTCTGGACTTCTGCGCATCTTTGTCCAAGAAGAGAGCCCGATAGCTAAGAAGCGGAGCTTCCTGCTCTTGCTTTACCAATCGATCAAGATCATCTATTTCAGCCATAGCTCTGCTCTTCTCCACATCGACCATGGTAACTTCTTTGAACTCTACCTTACGAGCCGTAGCCGATCCGAATAGCTTCTTAACAAAGAGTATATACGCATCCACATTCAGTTTGGAAGAGTCTTTGGTCGCAATGTAGCTCAGCCAAATGCCTATCGGAATCAACACCATTGTCGGAAGCCAAATACCGAACCACACCATCCACTTTCCGTCACGTCCCATTCTGTATCCGATGGAATCCATGATAAAGTAGAAGATAAAAAAGAGCACTGCTATGATAGATGGAGTGCCGAGTCCGCCCTTACGAATGATCGCACCAAGCGGGGCCCCGATAAAGAAGAAGACGATACAGGCAATAGGTATGGTCAGTTTCTTATGCCACTCTATTAAATTTCGTCTGTACACACGGCTCTGATCCTCCACTATCGTCTGATCGAATGCAATGGACTCTCTGTTCGAGCTGAGCGACTCACGAGCTTGAGATATTATGAAAAGACGTTTCTCAAGATCTGCCTTCTCTAATTTCTTATATACATTGAACGTTTCTTTCTCCTCATCCGAAAGTTTGGCATATCTGTTTTCGGGATTTGCCAAGACGATCTCCGAGGTATTTTCAGAGGCATTCGAGACCTCTTTTTTCTGCTGGTCCGTACCGCTGAGATCAGGCATTTCGGGATAGACAACCCCTTGCTCCATTTGCGAAGCAGCCGTATCCGTAGCCGTATCCGAACCTGCAGCGATGCTGTTCTCGTTGAAGCCCTCGGCATAAGAAGCGGCAAGAAACTCTTCTTCCGTTTGGATGATGTCCGAACCCTCTTCCGGCTTATCAAAGACCCGGCTCGGAGTACGCACGGTCCGTTCCGAAGCAAATGTCTTCAGATAAGACTTATTGAGCATCAGCGTTGCTACCTCTGCCTGAAGAGAGTCCACCACAAATCTCATGGAGTCCGTATAGTGTCCGAGCTGTTGAATATTCTTTCCGACAAACTGGGATGAAATCACGTCTTGATCCATCAAGCTAAAAGAGGCATCATATGCAGAGACAAGATCTTTCTGTTCAAAAGTTTCCCGACGATACGGAACAAGCTCGCCATAGGGATCGGAAGCATGTCCTCGAAGATTCTCAAAAGACTCACCACCATAAAGTCGCATGACCAGCTTGTTGCTCTCCGCATAGGAGAAGAGACGTGCAGAGTCCGCCAGAATAATGCGTGCATCCGAATGTCCTTGCGAAAAATCGTAGATGATCACATCCCTTAGCATCTTTTTCTGGACATCTTTCTTCTTGACGTAGATGCTCATGTGCGGAATGCGACTATAGAATGAACCCTCCGGAATCTCCAGTTCCGGAGCTTTATTACTCGCCGAAAAATAAAGGGTATAAAACTTAACCTGACTCTTGATCAGCCAGTCGTTCTGAAACGTATAGCTTCCTATTGCCAGCAGAACCACCACCACAAAGACTGGCTGCATTACCTTATAGAGCGGAATCCCGGCTGTCTTTATTGCCAAAAGCTCCAGTTTCTCGCCCAGGCTGCCGAAGGTCATCAGCGAAGCGAGCAGCACCGCCAGAAAGAGTGCTTGCGGAACCACCGATACGGCAGCATAGAAGATCAGCTCAAAGAGCAAGAATCCGTCTATTCCCTTGCCCACAACATCCTCCACGATACTCCAAAGAGCCCGCATCACCACTACGAACCATGCGATGAGAAAGTTCATAGCCAAGAGCGGGAAAAACTTTTGAAGCGTATATACGTAAAGCCTTTTTGTTCCTAACATCTATGTTGTAAGCCGTCTGTGTATGAGTGTTTCATTCTTTGCCCAAAGCCTTATCCCGGCTTTAGACATCTGCAAAGATAGGGATATTTACCGATAATGAACCCCATCCTTCTCCGGCAGTTACGAGACACTCTCTGTATGGCGATCTATCGCAGGCTTACAGGGATTTTGAAGTAGGATCGCAAGGCATCATGGTGCGCAAAGCGTAACCCCAAGGCGGTGCGAGGGAAAAAGAGGTAATAGCAGACGGAGAAGATAATCCTTCTGAAGGAAACGATAGAAGAGCAGAAAGCAGGTGCAGGAGCATTGCTTTCTGCTCTTTTTTGTGTGGAGACTTTTGCTCCTGAATCTGTTCAGAGAGTAGAACAAACAGGTTTAGAACTTTGTTTGAACCCTTTCGGAGATCTAAAGCAGGGCGCGATTATCGGACATTGAGGTTTGATTGGTCGAGAACAAGGCGCGGGTTGCAGCACTCAAGCGATGAATTGTGTCAGTCAAGGCATGATTTCAGACAGCAAAACTATTCAGAGGAAGTTTTATAAGCGTTTATCTCANGAATTGTGTCAGTCAAGGCATGATTTCAGACAGCAAAACTATTCAGAGGAAGTTTTATAAGCGTTTATCTCAAGTTGTTTCAGTATTCGATATATGATTTTGAACAGAGATATTTTTATAATACCTTTGTAAGTATTAAGGAACGATCATGCGTTGGAATACGGCTCACTGTCTGCCGTCTTCTCTCTGTTATGCGTTTTGTTCAATTAGATTATTAAATGAGAAAACAATAAAATGAGTTGTTATGAAAAAAGTACTATTTCTATTATTGGTTGCATCCTTATCCATGGCAGGATGCAAGAAAGATCCCAAAGAGCCTGCAAAAGCTCCCACGGTAGCAACCGGCTCTGTTTCCAACATCACCACAACAAGTTTCGAGTGCGAGGGGAATGTCTCCGCAGATGGCGGAGTGGCGGTTACGGATCGTGGTGTCTGCTATGCCATGAGTTCGTCTCCCACTATTTCCAATGACAAAGTCTCTTCAGGACAAGGCACCGGCAGCTTCAAGGTAAGCATCGGCAACCTCACTCCGGGCAAGGTCTACCATGCTCGTGCGTACGCTACCAATTCCGCCGGTACGGCTTACGGGCAGGAGGTGAAAGTAACCCTGGTGAAGGTGGTGGAAGGCATCGCTGTATCTCCCACGGAAACGGAAAAGAGCGTGGTAGAGGGCGAGAAGTTCAAGATTCAGGTAACGTTCTCACCTGCGGATGTTCCGAACAAGGCTGTAACGTGGAGTTCGGACAAGTCGGAGGTGGCATCCGTTGACAGCAACGGAGAGGTAACCACGCATAAGGAAGG